>JAEXHR010000170.1 GCA_023449855.1 Pseudomonadota bacterium
TTGGTTCCTTCGACTTGTTGAGGTCGAAGGAACTGTAATTATCTGGAGTGAATTCATGGAAAACCGAAGGAAACCTGCGCCTCCCGCCGCCACGCTCGACATAAACTGCGACTGCAAAGAAGCCGTCATCGACTATCTGACCCGCGCCTTTCCGGTTCAGCAGATGACCTTCTACCGTGACGACACCGGCGAGGTCCGATCGCGACCGCTGCTCGATGCCAACGGCAACCCTGTCACCAACCCGGAAGCCGAAGCGGAGCGCGACAATCTGATCGAGCAGCTATGCGCCCTGCCGCCGATCGCCGCCGTCCTCGACGCCATCATCACGCGGTTCGGCACCGAGATGGTGGCCGAGGTCACCGGACGCACCAAGCGGCTCATCAATCTGCCAGGTGGCGGGCAGAAGCTCGAATCGCGTTCCGCGCGCGCCACCCAGGCCGACTCCGCCGCATTCATGGAGGGCACCAAACGCATCCTCGTCTTCTCGGACGCGGGCGGGACCGGGCGCTCCTACCATGCCAGCCTCGACGCCAGGAACCAGCAACAGCGTGCGCATCTGCTCCTCGAACCGGGATGGCGGGCCGATCGGGCGATCCAGGGCCTCGGACGCACGCATCGCACCCATCAGGCCTGCTCGCCTCTCTTCCGGCCCGTGACCACCGACTGCAAGGGCGAACTGCGCTTCACCTCGACGATCGCGCGCCGGCTCGACAGCCTGGGCGCGCTCACTCGCGGTCAGCGCCAGACCGGCGGGCAGAACCTGTTCGATCCCGCCGACAATCTGGAAAGCGAATATGCCAAGGCGGCCCTCGTCAGCTGGTATCATCTGCTGGTCGCCGGCAAGCTCACCAGCACCAACCTCACAGACTTCCAACACCGCACCGGGCTTGAACTGCTCGACACCGATGGCGTGCTGAAGGAGGACCTGCCCCCCATCCAGCGCTGGCTCAACCGCCTTCTGGCGCTGCCGATCGGCTTGCAGAACGTCATCTTCGACGAGTTTCTCGCCCTGGTCGAAGCCCGCGTCGCTGCCGCGCGCGAGGCAGGCACGCTCGATGTCGGCGTCGAGACCATGACGGTGGAGACAGCAACCGTCCTCGACGACAGGATCTTGCGCACCGATCCGGTCAGCAAAGCGACGTCCCATCTCCTCACGATCGAGGTCACCCGCCGCCGCAATCCGGTTTCGCTCGAGCGCGTCCTGCGGATCGCCGATACCGACAGAAGCGCGGCTTTCGTGCGCAACGGCAAGTCCGGCAAGGTTGCCCTGCGCACCAACGCACGGCCCTGGCTGACCGAAGATGGCGTGGCGATTCCCCGGATCGAACTGATGCGTCCCTCCCGTCACGAGTATCTGGCGCTCAACGATCTTTACGAGACGGCCTGGAGCGAATGTTCGCGCGCGCGGTTCGAGGAAGAATGGAGCGCCGAGGTCCGTGAGATCCTCGACAAGGTCGACACCGAGACGATCCGCCTTGCGACCGGACTCCTGCTGCCGATCTGGTCGGCCCTTCCCAGCGATCATCTCGTCGTCAACCGGGTGGTCGACGACAGCGGGCGCTCGTGGCTCGGGCGCATGGTGTTTCCCCGCGACGTGCCTGCACTCTTTTCCAAACTGGGGCTTGAGAGCAACGATGTCCTTAGCCCTGCGGAAGTCGTCAAGGCCGCCCTCGAAGGTGGCACCGTGACCATCAAACGGCCATTCGCCTGCGAGGTCAAACGCGTCCGCGTCAACACCAGCCCCCGCATCGAGATCGTGGGCGCTCCGGCCAACCAGCTGCCGTGGCTGAAGTCGATCGGCTGCTTCACCGAAATCATCGCCTACAAGACCCGCGTCTTCGTGCCGGTCGAAACTGCCGATGCGGTGCTTGCGCGCCTGACTGCCTGACCTCCCGCCGATACCCGTTTCTCCTGCGCTTCGGGCCATGACCCCCGTGACTAACCCCCGCGAAGCGCGGGACGGGAAGGGGAGGAGGATCGGGGAGGGTGTCCAGTGTGGGGAAAGACGCGCGCCGGACACCATCATGCTCATGGAGACCCCAAATGACCCAGACCGTCAAACTCGCCAAGCTCAAGCGCTCCGACAAGAATGTCCGCACGACCCCGCCGAAGAACATCGAGGCGATGGCGGCGAGCATCCGCGCCCGCGGCATCATGCAGAATCTGCTCGTCACCGCTGCCCGCCCCAAGGGCATGTTCGAGATCATTGCCGGCGATCGACGCTATCTCGGCGCGATGATGCTGGCGGAAGCCGGCGAGATCGATGCGGCCCAATATGATGTGCCGGTCAAGGTGATCAGCGGCGACGAAGCCGACCTGCGCGAAGTTTCGCTCACCGAGAATTTCCAGCGCGAGGCAATGACCCCTGCCGAGGAATGCGTCGCCTTCCAGCATTTTCTCAAAGCCGATGGCGACATCGAGGCGGTTGCACGCCGCTTCGGGCAGACCCGCCGCTTCATCGAAGGGCGGCTGCGTCTCGCCAATCTCGCGCCCCCGATCTTCGAGGCGCTTTCCGAAGGACGGATCTCGCTCGACCTCGCCAAGGCCTATGGCTCAACCGAGGATGTCGCCAAGCAGGAACGCGTCTTCCAGCAGTACGGCCACAGCTCCTACGTCAATGCCGACAGCATCCGAAGGGCCATCGCCAACGATAGCATGAAAGCGACCGACCCGGTTGCCGTGCTTGTCGGCGCCGATGCCTATGTCGCGGCGGGCGGACGCATCGAGCGTGAACTCTTCAGCGAGGACGGGGATCGGTGGACCGATCCGGAACTGGCTCAGACCCTGGCTGCCGCGATCATGGAGGCGGAAGCCAAACGCCTCGGCGAGAATCTGGGCGTCGCGTGGGTCCGCCCCGTTGCGACCACCAGTCTCTACGGCATCACCTCCGACCTTCACCGTGTCGTGCTCCCGCCCGCACCGATGACGCAGGAAGAGGCCGAACGGTCCGATGCCATCGTCGAGCGATGCGAAGTGCTTGAGGAGGAAATGTCCGACGAGAGCCTCGAACCCGACGCCTACGGCAAGCTCGAGGAAGAGTATGACGCGCTGCGCGAGGAATATGAGGCGCTCAACTCCAAGGCACCCGAACTCACCGACGAGATCAAGGGGCAGGTCGGGGTGTTCCTGACGCTCGGCCGTGACGGCAAGATGGTGCTCGACACCACCTACTACAGCGAGGCGCCTGTCCGCCTCCCCGGCGACGATCGTCCGGTCCCCTCTTCGCCGTCCTCGCGCGAAACCGCCCCTTTGCCGCCCGAAGCGGTCGCACCGGGGGGCAAGGCGCTCAGCGCCCGTCTGCACGATGAACTGGCCGTTCAGCGCCGCGATATTCTCGCTGCCTCGATCCTTGGCGATCCGGCGCTCGCGCTCGATTACATGCTCTTCGCGCTCGCCGACCCGACGCATTTTACCCGATATGGCACCACGCTGCGGGCAAACCATCCGCAGGACCCCCAGATGCCCAAGGATCAGCCTGCGACCCAGGCCCAGCAGGCGATCGCCGATGCGCGCGAAGGGCTCGACACCAGTTGGACGCAGGCCTCCGATCCGGTCACTCGGTTCGAAGGGTTCCGCGCGCTCGACGACGACGCCAAGGCCGCATGGCTTGCCATCATCGTCGCGTCCTCGCTCGAGGCCAAGGACGATTATAACTCGGTCAAGACCAACCCGCTCCATGCCCGCCTCGCGAGCATCCTCGAGATCGAACCGGCCAAATGGTGGCGGCCGACTTCGGCAAACTTCTTCGATCGCGTGTCCAAGGGAACCCTTCTCGCGCTGTTGACCCAGGTCGGCGGTGCCCCGCTCGCGGCTCGCTACATGGGGTCGAAGAAGGGCGAGATCTCTTCGAGCTGCGAGAAGCTGTTCGCCGGCGAAGCAATCACCGAGGCGGAGACCAAAGACGCCGCGCTGGCCTGGGTGCCCGATGCCATGCGCTACGACATCGCCTCCGCGCTGGTGGACGAAAGCGACTTCGACGAGGGCGATCTCGACGACGAGGCATTCGATGAGGGCGAGGGTATCGAGACAGAGGATGCCGATGACGCCGAGAGCGACCATGTCGATACGCAGGACGCAGTCCTGCCGGACGACGGCACTGCCTCCGACGAGACCGATCCCACGCTGATCGCTGCCGAATAACCCCCGCCCATCGTCTCCTGGGCTTTCCCTGCGGCGCGTCCCGATACCGGGGCGCGCCGCTTTCTTTTTATCCGCGGCCTGAAGCGACAGACCGCGACGCGAGGACATCGCCATGACCTTTACACGCAAACCCGCAGGACCGCGCCGCGACGTCGCGGCCGAGATCACAAGCCTTATCATCGCCAAGCTGGAAGCGGGGGTTCTCCCCTGGTCCAGACCTTGGGGCCTGACCGGAGCAGGGGGCCGTCCGCTCCGCCATTGCGGCACACCCTATACCGGCATCAACGCTCTCTATCTCTGGGCGATTGGCGACGCACAGGGCTATGCGGGCCGCAACTGGATGACCTACCGCCAGGCCACCGAACTGGGCGGGCAGGTCCGGCGCGGCGAGCGCGGCGCCCACAGCGTCTATTATTCGAGCTTCTCGAAGACCGATACCGATCGGATGACCGGCGAAGCGGCCACGAAGAATATCCGTTTCCTGCGGTCCTATACCGTTTTTAACGTCGATCAGATCGACGGCCTCCCGGCCTATTATTATCCTGTCGCAGCAGCGCCCGAACCGCGGGTCGAAAGCGTGCATCGCGCCGCGATCGACGCGTTCTTCGGAGCCTTGCCCGGCACTGTGCGACATGGCGGAGACCAAGCCTATTACTCGCCGATCGGCGACTATATCCAGATGCCGATGCGCGGCGCGTTCAAGTCGGACGATCATTATGCCAGCACCCTGGCGCACGAATATGTGCATTATTCAGGGGCACCGCAGCGGCTCGCGCGCGAGTTCGGCAAACGCTTCGGCGACAACGCCTATGCGTTCGAGGAACTGGTCGCCTGCATCGGGCAATGTCTGGTGTGCGCCGATCTCGATCTTCCCGGTGAGCTCCACGACAATCACGCCAGCTACATCGACAACTGGCTGCGCATTCTCAAAGGCGATGCGAGCGCGATCATCAAGGCCGCGGCGAAAGCCGAGCAGGCCGTGGCCTGGCTCAGGGAGGCAGCCGCAGCCCAAGCCGCCCAACCCCACACATCGCAAGCCCTTGCGGCATGACACGGAGAGCCCGCCATGCACATCGAACTGCGCAAATTGCAGCTCGTCGCTTCCCTCTCGCACGAGACCGCCTGCTACAGCGCGGAAATCTGGATCGATGGCAACAAAGCCTTCCTCGCCTCGAACCGTGGCTCGGGCGGCGCGGACGACTTCCATCCTACAGGGACCGTCACCGAAGACGCCGTCAACGCATGGCTCGCCGCCAACAGGCCAGCCTCGCGGCTCGGCGACAGCGTCCTTCCCCACTGTCTCGAGTTCGAGGTCGCGGCGCTCATCACCCGCGCGACCGAAACGAAAAGGCTGCGCGCGCAATGTCGCACGAAACTGGTGACGATCGAAGACGGCAAGGTGTTCACCTATGCCCTCAAGGGCCGGGCGCTGGACGATGTTCGCGCCCGCGTCCTTGCGGCAAGGCCGACGTCGCGCATCGTCAACGGCGACGAAACGGCTCTCGCTGCCGCGATCGACACGCTGATCGCGGTCGACGATCGCGATAGCGCCTGAGACCCGGAGACAGGGAGGGGAGGGGGATGGCGGGGAGTCGAGCGCATAGGGCGCTCGAGGAGACCGCCATGTCCTACGATGTCGCCTTTCGTCACCAGCAGGCACTCGACCCCAGTGCGCTCGCCACGATCACCGCCGCCCTTCACGCGATCACGACCGCGATCGACGATTGCCGCAATGCCGGCAAGAATGCCGAAACCGATCCGGCAGTGATCCTCCTTGCCCGGCATCTGGGCACGATCGCCGGCGCGGGCAGCGATGAAAGCCTGTTGCGGCGTCGCTGCATCGATACCATCGCCGAATTGCGACGCTTCCCGGCCTTGCTCACGCTCGCGGTGCGCGGCGTCGCCCATGACGCTGCCGCGAAGGATCGCTTCCACGCCGACGGTCGCAAGGCCATGCGGCGTCTCGCCGATGCGCTCGGTCTCGAAGACGGGCGCTACCGCATCCACTCGAACCGCAGCCACCCCTCGCAATCGGGCGAAATCACGCTTCATGGCGAGGAGGTCCACGTCCAGCTGTCACTGGGCGCACCGGGTCCCGACAGCGAGGTCATTTATCGCCGTGTCGATGGTCTTCACGATTGCATCGGCGACGTTCGCCGCTTCGCGTCGATCCGCGACCTCCTGGCACCCGAACGGTTCGCGGCCCGCCTGCGCCGGGAATTGCGTCTCTCGGCCCCCCGCACAGATCCGGTCGGCCTGTTCGCCTGACCTTCATGCCACCGCATTTCGAAAGGACGCCGCCATGGGCTGGCTCAGCATGCCCCTGTCATCCATGTATCCCCACCAAACCCCCAAGGCCTATCTTGAGGCACAGTTCACCTACGACCGGCGCGATGCCGACGGGAAAGGCAAGGGGCTGCGCGTCATTGCCTCCTCCTGTCTTCGCAACAAGGTCTGGTACGCGGCCGCGGTGCCTTCGACCGATGGCATCGATGAACCCGCTTTCGCCATCGTTTGCCTCGTTACCTGGAACCCGCGGGCGAAGGACGGGTATGTGTTCGCCTTCAAGGATATGACCGAACATATGGGGCCATGCGAGGCGGAATGCCCCGAGCGCATCCTCGCGCTGCTGGGCGATACCGACGATCCCGGTGCGCTGCACTGGCGCCGGCGCTGCCTCGAACGTCTCGCTCGCCCCACCCGGCAACTCGAACACGGCATGCACATCCGCCTGCCGAACCCTGTGCGCTTCACCGACGGCTATGAGGGCGACGAGTTCATCGTCCACAAGCGCGGCCGCAAGATCGCGTTGGCAAAGCCGGGATCTGGCTATCCTTCCTACCGCATCGGCGGCCTGCGAGACCTCCCCTGGACGCTCGTGCCGCAAACCCGCGTCCACAAGACGGTGTTCGGTTGATCGACGCCGCCGCCCCAGTCAGGATGACCCCCATGTCCGCCCAAACTCCCACCTCCATCAGTCCCAAGCGTTGGCGACTGTGCAGCCGCGCCAACGCACAGGCGGTCGCTGCCCGCATGTTCGACGCGGGCGCGCGCCATGTGTCGATCGTGCGTACCGCCGAACCCCTCCAGCCCTTTCGCGTCGTGCCCTTCATCGTCGATGGGCCGAACGTCGAAGTCGAACTGCGCTACGCATGAGGAGCGCGCTTCCTTTTCTGCTCGCGGCCCTTGCCGCCTGCGGCGCGGTCTCGCCACCGCCCGACGACAGCCCGATCAGCGGGAAGGGCAGGGCGATCGACGGCGACACCGTCTCGATCGACTTTCGCCTGTCGGGTGCCGACGCCTTCGAGCGCAAGCAAATGTGCTCGACAAAGGGTTCCTGCTACCCATGCGGAAAGCTGGCGCAGGATTTGGCATCCCGGATACTCAAAAGCGGCACCGCCACCGTCACGCCCACCGGCGCCAACAGCTATGGCCGACCGGTCGCGATCGTCACCGTCGATGGACAGGATCTGGGCGAAAGGATGATCCGGGAAGGCCTGGCGGTGCCGGCGACCCAGTATCTGCGCAGCGATCCCGAGCGCGCATCGGCCTATCTCGCCGCAGCCCTCGAAGCGAAGACCCAGGTGCGTGGCGCCTACGCCGGAGAATATATCGACCCGGGACGCTGGCGGCATGGGGAACGGCTTGCGTGCGAAGGACGTTACTGACCCATTCCCTCCCTGAGGCAGCGGTCCGGCATCCCCCCATGCCGGACCGCTGTTTTATTTGCCGTCAGTAGGTGAGCCGGGGACCCGGCCCATCGTCGTCCGCCACATAGTCGGGACCCGGATCGTGCGACCATGATGCACCGATCCTGAAGGCAGGATCGAACCGCCCCACCGGCCCGTCGGGTTCGGACGCCACATACGGATTGACCAGAGGCTTAACGGCCGCCTTGTCGCGATAAAGCCTCGCTGCGAGCCTCCCCCGCGCCTCGAGCAGCTTCTCCAGCCACACCAGGTCATCCAGCATGGTGACGACGCCTTTGCCGGCGACGCAATAATAGAGGCAACGCTGGAAATCGTCACACGGGGTTTCGAGGATCGTGGTCAGCTTTCCCTTGCCCGCCTCCTGGCCCTCATGAATCCATTCGAGCGATTCGCGCAGTTCCCGCGCCGACAGATAGGCATCTTCGGGATCGCTGCCGATGCAGGCTCCTGCCAGCATCCTGCGCGTAACGCGAATGTCGAGATCCACCGACAATTCGATGAGCACCGTGTCGAGATCGAACGCACCGATAAAATCCGCTTGCTGCATGGCGAACTCCTTCCGTCATTGAACGTAACGTGAACAAAGGTGACCTTGCAAGCTTTATGGAGTATCCTCACCGCCATGTGGCTCGTTCCGCGCGATACTAGGGGCCTTGCCTCCCGTTCCCCCGTCCCGGACGTGGTCCGCGAGGCGCTGGTGCGCTGGTACACCGGCGAGGGCGAGGACGCCGATCACCGCGCTTCGGTCATCATGGTGGTCAAGGCGCGCGACCATCACCAATGGATCGCCTGCGACTGCCTGGGAGAAGGGGCCGATCCCCCGCTGCTTTCACCGGCCTATCTCTCCGAAGCGGAAACCTATTATCTGCGCCGCCTGACCAGCATTCGCCAGCGGCGCCCCGAACATCATGTCGATTGCCCCTTCTTCCGCGAACAGGCGCCCCCGCGTATCCGCGAACGGGCGACTGCCACGCCGCGATCGATCAACGAGCCTGACGGGCTCTTTTCCGCGCATCGCCTCGCGCCCGAAAAGCTGGCCCAGCTCCCCGCCGATACCGAGCCCGACGATCGCACCCGCGGCGTCGCCATCCCACGGCTTGCCCGGCTGCTGTGGCTTCTCATGGAAATGGCGCACGTCAACGTCGTCGATCCGCTCGAGGTCGGGGAACCCAGGACGACATCGATGGCGAGCGAATTTGCCGCATTGCGCCACGCCGCCGAGCGCGTTCAGATCGCGCCGGGCATCCCGCTCGCGCGCCATCTCTACACCCACATCGATCCCTATGAGCGCGGCATCGTCTTCGCCAAACTTCGCGAGGCGGCTCGGAAATGGCCGAGCGAACATGCGCCGCAGGCGTTTCTGCTTCTCTACGCGACCGACGTCTCCGGCTCGACCATCACTCTTGCAGAGGGCCGGGAACTCACGGTCAAGAACCGCATCCGGCATATCGGCGTCAATCAGCGTCGAATGGGGCCGCCCTACCTGGTTCTGGCAGTCGTCGGTGAACATAATCCGCGCGAGGGCTATGCCGCGCTCCGCGCCTACGCCCAGCCTATCGCCCGACCCGCAAACTTCATCGCGGTGCATAATCTTGCAGAGCGCAAGACGATCGTCGGGCTGCTCGACCTTCAATATCGCTTCCGCCGCCGCGGCATCGGTGTCGGGTTCAAACGCCTCCTGTTCGATATCGCGACACGCGCGGGCGATCTGCGTCCCGATCTGCTTCTCGACCTGCGGGACTTCACCACCGGCGAGGTCATCGAATCCGCCCTCGAAATCGTGACCGGCGAGGATGCTGACACGCTCGGGCTAAAGCTGCGCCAGGTCGAGAAGCTGCGCGAGATCGCGCCTGTCGTCACCATTCACGCCGAAGATCTCGAAGGCGACGGGCTGGAAGCGGCCATTCTCGATCAGCTACGGATCGGATGAAGCCGAAACTCCATATTGCTGCCGACCGTTACTTGCGCCGTTTCGGCACGGTCCTGCGGTAACGAAACGGGAATTGAAATTGCACGGAATCTGGAATCGGATATAATTGCGCAATGGATAGGGATAACCCATCCTGTGAAGGACTGCGAAGCCGGCATTAGCCGCCACGGACGCGAGCGGTAGCTCTTAGCCTTCAGGCGGCAAAACCTGCCGTTGCGTCACCGCTTTGACCTGTAAGTCGGAGTGGAACTTTTATGTCGAAATTTGGAAAATCCCGAAATCGGTCCGTCCTGAAGCAGGGTGGCTACTGCTACTATTGTCAGCAACCCATGTGGTCGGCCGATCCCGACACCTTTGCATCGCGCTACGACATCTCTGTCAATCAGGCGCGCTTGCTACAAGCAACTGCCGAGCATCTCATCGCGCAATGCGACGGCGGAAGTAACGATGACACCAATATCGTTGCAGCCTGCAAATTTTGTAACACCAAAAGACACCACGCACGTCCTGCCCGATCGCCATCGGCACATTTACGCCGAGTGCGGACACGATTAGCCTCGGGAAAATGGCACGGTCTCCGCCTCCATTCCGTGGACACTCGAGTTCCATCGATCTGACCCACCGTGTCAGGCGCGGGTTGATCGCCATTCCGGCTCGATTTTCTTGATCAGAGTTTCGAGGATGATCGAAAACGGGATGGCGCACCGCGCGCGGCGACCTGCGTCTTACAGAATAACCTCACTCGGTTTCTACGCCCGCTTGAGCGCGTGTTTGTCAGTCTTACGGGCGTCATCGGGTATTTCACTAATGCCGATATGGCTCATCGGTGCCGGGCGACCGAGCAGATAGCCCTGCGCCTCGTCACATCCCTGTTCGCGCAGGAAATCGAGCTGGCTGGCCCCCGGAACGATCAAGGCCGAAGGAGAGAGGGAGAAACTGTCCGATCCACAAAGGGAGACGACAGATGACCCGATTTCAACCGAGCCTGCGGCCCGCAACCACGCCATGGGATATCCCCGACCGGGCCGAGCAGGTCTTGCCCGGCATCTGGCGGGTCTGGACGCCGCGCCATGGCGGCTACGTCCTTTCCGACGAGCGTCAGGCCGCAATGCCCGACGCCCTGCGACGCGACGATCCCTTCTACGAGGAGGATGTCGATTATGCGCTGGTTCTCTACGGCTTCGCCGACGAATTCCGCCGCCTGCCGATCCCCGGCATCGCTCTTCAGGTCGAGAATGCCCGCCGATCGGTGCGATGCTGGCATCCCGATCGCTGGAAAGTCCTGACCGGCGAGGAGGTTTCGATCCACGACAGCCATGTCGTGCGCCGGCGCGCCGCCTATCAGGCGATCATCGGCCAATATGAGAGCGTCTCGGCCTCGGGCTCCTGGGCCGACTGGGTGCCCGACGGCAAGGTCGGTTGCGTTTTCCGCCGCGTCGTGAGCGTCGATGCCCTGGGTTTTGCCCGCCACGAAGGCGAGCCCATCTACGGACTTGTCGACAAGGACCGCTACGAGCGCCGGCAGATGCCGGAGACCTTCGACAGCCTCGAAGCGATCCGCGTCGAAAGCACGGCACCGATCAGCAAGCAGGTGCCGGCCAGCGCGCTTGCCTCCCTCCTTCCCACCGCATCGTGAGGCACGAGCCATGAGCGTCTATCTCTATCTCTTTCACGGTCGCGACAGCGCCGACCGGGACATGCAGGCATGGGGCAGCGAAGGGCCGGCCATCGGCCCCCTCAGCTATGTTCACACCACCTACGGGAGCGACGTGAAGATCCGCGCTCCCCGCGACGTCCTGGAAAAGTTTTTCCCGGATACGGACATTCATTTCCATGACGGATTTGGCGAACATGCCATCCAGATCGAGGACGACTGCCTGCCCTATGGCGGCAAATTCTACGGCGACTGGTCAGTCTGCACCCAGGATCGCCTCCGTCCCCCGACAAAGGCGGTCAAGCCTGTCTGCGACCATTGCGGCAGCGACAATGTGACGAAGGACGCGGTCGCCGTCTGGGATGTCGAGACCCAGGCATGGGTGCTGCTGAGCACCTACGATTCCACGACCTGCCAGCAATGCGAACGGGAAAGCGACGACATGCTGGACTGGAAGAGCATGGACGGCACGCCTGCGCCCGATCCCGACGCCATTGCCACCCCGCCCGCCAACGATCCGGCACTGCCTGACGCCGATGACGCCCCAAAGGACCGGACATGACCTCTCCCGCTTCCATTTCCGTCGCCGAGGCCGCGGCCAATCGCGTACCGCTCGGCCGCCACTCCACCGGATCGCTCGAACTCGATCTCGATCGCCTCCTTGCCGGACGGCTGCTGATCCAGGGCAGCTCGGGTGCCGGGAAGAGCCGGACGCTACGTCGTATCATCGAGGAAGCATTCGATTACACGACCGTCGCCATCGTCGATCCCGAAGGGGAATTTGAAAATCTCGCACGGCATATCGGCGCGACCACGATCCGCGCGGTCGAATTGACCGCCGATGGCCTGACCGCCGCTGCCGCCCGAAGCCGCCGGCACCGTCTCTCCGTTCATGTCGATCTCACCGACCTCGACCCCGACCAGCGGATCATCAAGGCTGCCGCCTTCTTCGCGGGGCTTGTCGGCGCGCCGCGTGAGGACTGGGCACATACTGTTCTTGTGTGCATCGACGAGGGGCATCTTCTCGCACCCCATGTCGCAGGATCGGCGCGCGATGCCGAAGCCCGGCGGCTCGGGGTCGCGACCCTCACCGACCTTGCAGCCAGAGGACGCAAACGCGGTCTGGCAACCGTTATCGCCACCCAGCGGCTCGCCAAGCTATCGACATCAGTCGTGTCGGAACTTCAGAACTTCCTTGTCGGGCTGAATGTGTTCGACCGCGACATCGCGCGCGCGGCCGATCTCCTGGGCTTTGCGCCACGCGACGCAGACCTGTTGCGTAACCTTGCCCCCGGCGACTTCTTCGCGCTCGGGCCTGCACTGTCGGCGACGCCTGTCCTGGCACATATCGATCCGACCATTACCCAGCATGTGGGCAGGACACCGGAACTTCGCGCGGCAGCGGCGATCGAGGCCGATGAGGCAGCGCGGCTGCTGGATCTTGCCGGCCTTGCCGAGGTCGCCGATCATGGTCCTGGCATAACACTCAAGGGCACGCGGGCGCTCGACGCGTTCCTCCTCGATCCCTCCGCGACCGATGCCGCTGCCATAATGGACGCGCTCAAGCGCATTTCGCCCAACGCCAGCACGGCATGCGATCTGGCGCGGCACCTGTCCCTCGACGCCGATCGAACGGATCGCGCACTCAATCTCCTCTCGGCAATCGCGGCGATCGATACCATGCCAAGGGGCGATGACCGGATCGCCCGCCTCCATGCCAGGCTGCGCGCGCGGCTGAGCGATGTCGCTGTGGTGTCGCTATGACCGATCTTGCCCCCACCGTCGTCGAACTGGTCGCCTGTCCGGTGCGCCCCGAGCCCGAAGGCCGCCTGCCCGAAATGCCCTTCCGGCAAAATGCCTGGACCCCGCAGGAAGTCGCCACGCTCGAGACCGGCTTTCGTGCCGATATCCCGCTCGCCGAGATCGCCGCCGCCCTGGGGCGGGGTCTTGCCGGCGTTCGCGACAAGGTCGCAACGCTTGGCCTTCGCCGCCATTCCCAGCGTCCCTGGACGCCCGACGAGGATAACTGGCTCTCGCGCCACTATGGCTCACGCGCGACCGCGGACGTTGCCGCCGATCTCGGTCGCGCATGCAGCGCCGTCTATGCGCGGGCCGGGGTCCTGGGGCTCACCGAAGGCACCCCCCCACGCTGGACATCGTGGGAGGATGCCCAGTTGCGCGCTGGATATGCCGCCGCCGTACCCATCGCCCAGATCGCGATCCTTATCGGCCGCCCGGTGTCAGGGACCGCGAGCCGTGCCAACAGTCTTGGCCTTCGCCATCCGGCAAAGCCCCCCGACTGGACCGAGGCCGAGGCCATGCTCACGCTGTCGCTGGCAGAAGAGGGGCATCGCTACGGCCACATCGCATCCCTGCTGGTCGAAGCAGGCTATTGCGAACGCAGCAAGATCGCAATCAAGGCGATCCTGCAACGCCTCGGCTACGGGCGGGGCTGGGGACGTTCATGGACACCCGAAGAGGACGCTCTCCTCACGCTTGCCTATCGGGAGGGCAAAAGCCTCACACCCCTCCTGACGCGTCTCGGGCGGACCCGTTACTCGATCCGCTGGCGCAGCGAATATCTTGGACTTCGCGGCACCCATGCAATGCGGGACGGCTTTCGCGGCGGTCCGGTCTGGTCCGACGACGATATCGCCACCCTGCGCGCGCTCTATGGCAAGATTCCAATGACCGAACTGGCGACGCGCATGGGGCGGACCAAGGCGTCGCTGTTCACGCGCGCCAATAACCTCGGCCTGGTTCATGGATATCAGAAGCCCTGGACGGACGACGAACGCCATGCGCTGAAGCGCGCCTACGACAATGGCGTCGCCTTTGCCGATGTCGTCACGGCACTGGGCCGGAACCATGCCGCCGTCCACAAATATGCTCAGAAGATGGGACTGCTGTTCGGCCGTCGACCGCGCTGCACGCCCCCACCGACACTCGACCAGATCCTTGCCATGGAAGAAATCCCCGGAGACAAGCCATGAAGCCGCTCAGATCCCTGACAGACATCGCGACAGGCGAACCGATAGACCGCGATACCCGCCGCGCACGGCTTCTCGCCGCGCGCAGGGCTCCTGTCTGCGGTATCGTGCGCAAAGGCATTCTTGGAGGTCACTGGGACGGCGGCACCGTGGTCGGGGCTTTTCGAGGCGGGCGCGGGACATTCCTGCAAGAGCAGACGCTCCCCAGCGATCAGGAGAGGGGAGAGGGAACGAGCGGGGAGGCGTGAAGAAGCGCGCCAGCCACGAGGAGCGTCCCCATGATCCCAGCCACCATCGCAACCGCCGTCGCACCCGAGACCATCTCCAAGGTGACGCGGCTGTTCAACAACACCGCCTTCGACGTCATCAACGAACTGTTCCAGAATGCCCGCCGTGCCGGTGCGCAGTGCGTATCGGTGTCGATCCAGACATCGGGCGCCGACACTTTCCTCCATGTCGTCGACGACGGTCACGGCATTGCCGACCCCGCCTCGATCGTGACACTGGGTCGGTCGGGATGGTCCGACGAGACCCGCCGCGCCGAAGATCCCGCCGGGATGGGCGTCTTCAGCCTCGCCGGGCGGAATGTCATTATTCGTTCCTACTCGCGGCCCGATCGCCAGGGCTGGATGGCGCACATCCCGGCCACTGCCTGGGAAACGAGCCGCCCGATCGCGATCACGTCCGATCCTATCGCCTGCGGGACCGCCATCACCGTCTGCGTGCCGGGCGAGTGGGTCCGCACCCTGCGCGACGACATTACGCGCGCCGCGAAACATTATCCGGTTGCCGTGCTCCTCGATGGAGAGGCCCTTCCCTACGAAGACTGGCTCGCCGACGCCGATCATGTCGAGGAATGGAACGGCACCCGGATCGGTGTCTTCCGGAAAAATCCCTCCCACTATTCCTCGCGCGATCACCGCCTCAACTTCCACGGCGTCACCATTCCCTGCGCCCTGCCTTTCGTCCAGGAGGTCGATCGCGGCGGGCACTGGATCGCCAAGGTCGACATTTTCGATGCGCCGCAGATCCAGCTCGTGCTTCCCGCACGCAAGGAAGTGGTCGAGAACGCCGCCATCGCCGACCTGCGGCACGCCGTCCACGTCGCCATCTTCCGGGCGATCGCCGCGCAGGACAGGCACCGGCTCTCGTTTCACGACTGGCGCGCCGCAAGAGACATGGGTGTTACTCTCCCCGAAGCGGCACCGTATCTCTTTACCTGGTCCGCGCCCGCGGCCGACAGCAGCCGCAATTACGAAACGGGCATGCGCGAAACCGATCCCGCCATGGTCCTGATGCCCGACTTCGACGCGCTGGTCGCCCAACCGGTGCAATCTGCGGTCGCGGCGCAAAACCCCTTCGGCGGACCGCTGGTCGAAGCCCAGGACGCCTTCACCGGCTATGGCTGGTACGACCGTCTCTCGCGCGTCGAGGACGTTGTCTTCCGCGTCACGCAGGGCGACCGCACCTTCACGATCTCCGACAGCAAGGAAGCGCCGATCGAAGCCGAGGACGGATTTGTCGAGGCAATCACGCTTTTAGCGACGATCGGTCAAGCCGGCATCCTCGCCACCGTGGAATGCGCAGCCGATGTCGCGTTCGCGCCAGACCAGTTCTCCTGCAACTCTGTCGAGGAAACCCGCATCTTCGTTCGCCGCGGCACCGCCATGACCGCGCAGGACGTTGCCGATCTGTTTGAAAATGCCATTTTCTACGCCAGCGAAGACAGCGACGCGGACAGCTACGAGACCCAGCAGGAGCGATTTCGCGCCGACGCGGCCGAACGCATCATCGGTCTGCTCGAAGGCGACGACGCGGCGCTCGAAAACAGTATCCGCGCGCGGCTTTTCAACCATCGTCACCTTCTTCCCGAGGACCGCACCGTCACCATCGTCATGAGCCGCGACCGGCTCGACATCGGCATCGCGCCCCGCGCAACCGGGGCGTCCGCTCCCGAGGTCGCCTGAAATGGCGCGCTACAATCACGCGTTCACGATCGCGTTCAGCGCTGTGTCGAGCGACGCCAAGGGCGAGGATCTCGACCCCGGAGCACTCAAGGCGGCGCTGCAAGCGCGCATCGCCGAACTCGATCGCGAAGACACCTGGATCGAGGCGGTCGGTCCCCCATTCGACAGCTATCTCGAGCCGGAGGAACCGTCATGACAATGCCCATCCCGGGGCCTCCAGTGGTCCTCGCTTACGGCATCGGCGTGGACAGCACTGCGCTGCTGCTCGAACTGCATGCCCGCGGGGCAACTCCCGACCTCGTGCTGACAGCCGACACCGGCAACGAGAAACCGGAAACATACGCCTATCTCGACGTCATCGGCCCCTGGATGCGCGACCGGGGCATCCGGCACGAGATCGTCTCGTACACGCCCAAACGGTTCAAGCACTGGCCGCCCTATTACGGCATCCTGGAAATGTGCCTGACCAATGCGACGCTGCCGAGCAAATCGCTCGGCGGCTCCAGTTGCAGCCTCAAATACAAGAAAGCGCCGCAGGACGCGTTCCTCAAGACCTGGCAACCGGCGATCGAGGCATGGAGCAGGGGTCAGCGGGTCATACGCCTCATCGGCTACGATGCCGGACCCCGCGACACTGCGCGCGCCAACCATGCGCTCTCGATCGACGATCCCCTCTATCGGTGCGATTATCCCCTGCGCCGCTGGAACTGGGATCGCGCAGACTGCACCGCCCGCATTGTCGCCGAAGGCCTCCCCGTGCCGCCCAAGTCGGCCTGCTGGTTGTTATGTTTGCAGATGGTGTCTCGTCTCACCGCAACCCTTTATTTATGGGCTACAAAATTATCCGCCGTTTGAGACGATCCGAGGCCATTGAAGCGCTCGGGACAGTTGCAAAGCGCTACTGCACTTTGCAACTGTCCCGAGCGCAACCGCCGAAGGCGGTGCGACTCGTCGCGGCGGCATCCGGAATGACTTTGCTGAGCGGAAGAAACTGACTTGCCATTGCCCGTCGGGACTTGCTGATGCGGCCTTGATCGTTGCGCCGACAGATTGGGAAATGTCTGTTACGCGCCCAAGTTGGTCGTACGGCTCGCGTCTTCCTGCGCTGTTGAGCCGAACGACAGCTATGACGTGGTCTGGGACAAAGCCGACGTTTGCGAGCGTTGCTGGGAATGGCAGGTCCCATTCAACACCCGCCATTCCTGAAGCCCTGCCCAACCTTCCAAGAATGCATGATACTATCCGTCAGAAGACAGGCTGGTTTCGGTTATCCGACGCAGCAAAGCCGCCATGCCCGGTGACAACACCGTGATTTAGCTGGCTATAAAACCATTCTTCTGGCGCAAAGCAGCGATATCGATGCCGCCGGCAACCATTTTCTCCTCGGCCTGCCGGATGACGGCCGCGGCAAATTCGGACAAATATGGATCATGCGCCAAAGGCCTGGAAACCTTGGTGTAGACGAGGTCAAACTCGCGGGGAATCCAAGTTTCGAGGGGCGCAAGATTGTGCTGGAGCTGCACCTCGACGGTGTCGAGCGCGCTGGCGAACTTTGCTTCTGTGGTTTCGCGTGCCTCGAATTCTTCAAACAGCGATCGGATTTCGTGACCGACCGCAACCGGCAGCAGCCGCACGATCTCGTCCATCGCGGCAGCTTCCAGAGCTGCCTTGTTGGCCTTGCGATCACTGACCTCGAAATAGGGAATATCACCGGCGATGCTTTCGACCAGATCGTGTACGATCACCATTTTGAGCATCTTGCCGGTGTCGATGGGCTGCGCCAGTTTGTCGGCCATCAGGATTGCGAGCAGCGACATCATCCAGCTATGCTCTGCAACGCTTTCCTGCCGTCCGTCTGAAATCCAGCTATGGCGCAACTCGCGCTTCAGCCGCTCGGCGACTGCGTAAAACGCCAACACCGACGCGATATGCTGCTGCACGTCCAGCCCCGGGTCAGTCGCGCCTTGTCGCGCGACATAGGCGGCTTCCAGTTTGTCGAGGAAGCCGAACAGCTTGCCGTTCATTTCGGAATAGTCGTTGTCGCGCAGGGCGTCGGGCTGCTGGACGAAGCGGTAGTCGGTCAGCGTCGCAAGCTCCGCCTCGGAGGCTGCGATCAGTAGCTCGATAACATCAGGCGTAAATTCCATATGGCACTGGAAACCATAGACCAGATCGCCATACTCGACGATCTGGCGTGGGCAGCCTTCGCTCGCGGCGATGATCGTCGCGGTTGCGGTAAGGCCGGGCATGTCGTTGTGCCAATGACCGACCGCCAGTTCCGCGCCGAAGTCGGTGAATTTAGGATTGGCCTGCCCCTCAGGGGTGAGGCTGATCGGGAACTTGCCGATCTCCTTTTCCGGGCTGTGCCCATGGGCTGCGCCCAGCGCCTCGCCGATCAACTGCGAGCCGAGGCAGATGCCGACGACTGGCTTGCCCGCCTCGACGAACCGGGCGATCAGCCCGCGCTCTGCAGCGGCATCGAAATGCGGGCATTCGTCGGTCGTCGTCGCGGGAGACTGCGGCCCGCCCA
The DNA here is from genome assembly GCA_023449855.1 of Pseudomonadota bacterium. GTDB lineage: Bacteria > Pseudomonadota > Alphaproteobacteria > Rhizobiales > Xanthobacteraceae > Tardiphaga. Next base: position 18,922 of record JAEXHR010000170.1, read on the forward strand.
TGACGATCAGCATGTCATGATCCTGTGCGGATATGGGTAGGCGCTCGCCATCATAGAGGCGGGTGAAGGACACGTCATGCCCGCGCCCACGTGCCCATGTCTCATAGGCGCCTGGCGCTTCGAACGCCTCATGTATGACGAAATGAACTTTCACTGCGATGCTCCATCCAGCATGTCTTTCCCGAACCTGGTGAGTATCCACGTCTGGTCGGGATCAGACGCTGAAATACAGTTTATCCCGCAAGGATCCTGACAACATCCTTCGCTGGGCAGCCCTTGCAGCATCATGTCCCGCCATAGCCGTTCAGCGGCGACGTCGAAGCGTGGCCGATCCAAGCCGCTGCGTTCGAATACACGGTCCCCGTGCATGTCTGCCTGATCCAGCAAAACGAGCAGCGCCCGTTCGTCCGCCGTCAGCGGGATCGAACGAGCGCCTATGTTCACTTACCGATCGCAGGCAGATCGAAGGTGGCCAGCAATTTCGAAAGCGTTTCCAGCCCGGCTTCTGGCAGAGGCTGGAGCGGCAAACGGGGGGCACCCACTTCCAACCCGCGCATCGCCAGTCCGGCCTTGACCGTAGTGGGCAGTCCGCCGGCCACGATGAACTGAAGCACCGGCAGGATGCGATAGAACAAGGTGCGCGCGGCGGCGATGTCACCCGACGCCATCAGGTCGAACAGCTGCCGGGGCAGATCGCCCAGCAGGTTCGGCGCAGCGGTGCACCAGCCCGAGGCGCCGGCGGCCAGCGCCTCCAGGGTCATGTGGTTGGCGCCATTGTAGAACGGGATGCTATCGTCCGACAGCGTGCGGATCGCGTGCATGCGATTGAGGTCGCCGCTGCTTTCCTTGATGAAGTGGACCGTCTCGATGTCCTGCACCAGCTTCACCAGCAGGGCAGGCGACATATCGACACCGCTGGTAGCCGGATTGTTGTAGGCCATGATCGGCAGTTCGGTCGCCGCTGCGATGGCGGCATAATGATCGAAGATCTCAGTCTCGTTGAGCTTCCAGTAGGCAATCGGAATCACCATCAGCATGTCGGCGCCGGCTTCCGCCGCGAAGCGTGCCTTCTCGACGGCCGCTGCTGTGGTCAGTTCGCTGATCCCGACGATCACAGGTATCCACCCGGCGACGGCCTCGACACCAAGGCGGACGCACCGCTTCCATTCTTCAGCGCTCAGATATGCGCTTTCGCCAGCGCTTCCGAGGAAGGCGATCGCTGCTGGACCATTGGCGAGCAAATTCGCCGTGACCTGCCGGAATGCGGTTTCATCAATGCTGCCGCCATCGGCGGTGAAGGGCGTGACGGGATAGGCGATGATGCCGTTTATGGGGGTGTCGATCTTCACTTGGCCTCCTCCCGGATGGCAAGACCACCCGCATTTTGGAGCATGGGGGCGTTCTCGCAGGCGAGATACCGCGCGGGCTTGTCAGGGTCGGCGTTGACGTGATGGTGCCATGCCCAGACCGGGATATAGAGCGCATCGCCTACTTCCCATTCGATGCGCCGATCCTCGATCATCGAATAGCCGCGGCCTTCGAGGACGTAGAGGATCGTCTCATAGGTGTGTCGATGACGGCCAGACCGACCGCCGGGATTGAGGCCGCCGATCGTCATGCTGATCGCATGACTCGGCAAATCGACGATATGGACCGGATGCTTGCGCTCGGCCGAAAAGCCGCCGCTGATATCACCCTTCTCGACACCCGGATGGGCGAGCCGTTCGGGCATATGGACTTGGATCGATGATGGCGTCTTGCCAAAGTCGGCCGAGCCGAATTTCGTTTGTGCTTGCATGGCTGTCTCCGTGTTGGACCCGATCTACAGTTGCACCCTACTATTGGTCCAAGACGAAGTTTCTATTGAAGCCATTGGATTATCCAATAAGATGTACGGATGGACCTTCGCCGCCTCCGCTTCGTCGTCCGGGTTGCCGACGATCACAGCTTCACGCGCGCGGCGCAGTCACTGAACGTTTCGCAGCCCACGCTTTCGCAGCAGGTTCGTGATCTGGAACTGGAGCTGGGTGTCGATCTGTTCCACCGCGGATCACGCCGGGTCGAAACAACGGAGGCCGGAGCGCTGGTCGTCCAGCATGCGCGTATCGTTCTCAACGCAGTCGAGGCGCTTCAGGACGCGGTTGTCGAGCACCGCGGGCTGAAGCGTGGACGACTGCACATTGGCGTGACGCAGACATTTAATGCGCTCTACATGGCACCGATCCTGACCGCCTTCGCTTGCGACTACCCGGCAATTGATCTGGAAGTAAGCGAACTGGCCAATGCCGAGATCGTCGAGGGCATCGTCTCAGGTACGCTGCACCTCGGTGTCGGTATCCCGCAGGGTGCCGAACTGGACGATGCAGAGCCGCTCTATCGCGACCAGCTCATGTTCGTTTGCCAATCCAGTCATCGCCTGGCGCGTGCCAGGACCGTCGCGGTGAGCGAGATTGCAGAGGAAAGCCTGGCTTTGCTGGGGAGCCGATACCGTACACGTGCGGCGGTGGATGCGTATCTGGAAAGCTACGGCGTGGCGCCTGCGCGAACACTCGCGTTCAATACATTCGCCGGCATTTTACAGACTGTCTCGCTCGGCGGGCATTCTGCAATCATGCCGGCCGATATCAGCCGGGGCGCTGGCGTGAACGATCTGCGCTTCATACCTCTGAACCCGCCCCCGGCTGAACGCGTCGTTTGCCTGCTGTCCCCGGCGGCCAGCCTCCGCTCGCCGGCATCATCGGAGATGGCGCAGCGCATCAGGTCGCGGTTCAGTCCTCGTACCAGAAGTCCGCGATAGGCACCAGCGACGTAAAAGCGGTCTGACTGGAGAAGTCCCGAGCCGGTCGACAAAACTCCTGCCAGTAAATGTTCGCTTTCAAACCCGAGGAAACTGCATCGAACGGGGGCAAAGGGCGCGTCACCGACCGGCAACTGTCAAACTTGCGAGTGACCGGTTTCGGCACAAGCCGACATTCCGGCGCCCGCATCGGAATGGCTCGAGTTGGTCGGTTGCCGACTCCGAACGACCGTCAGCTATCCACGCATCCCGGCTCCGAACCGGACAGTCGCCTACCGGCCAATCGCGGTCATTTACATGCGAGATACCCATTCAAGCTGCTGGTCGCAGGCGGGCCGTTGATTGAGGGAATTCTTCGTCGAGTGATGGGCCCAACCAAAATCCATCAAGCGTTGTGCAGGGGAGGATCAGTGCTGCGCAAGCGGGGAGGGTTTTACACTGAACCTGCCTTCAATGCGTAGCCCGCCCGTGGCGGTCTCGCGTCGCCATGTAGCGTAGAGCGAATTGAGCGTGCAACGTGGCGTCGATTGTAATGTCCTCAGGACTTGCTCGCATCATGAGTCGGCCGGCCGTGGTTTTGGCAGCATTGAGCGCAATTGCCGGAGTTCCGCGTCTTTGGCTTCCAACGCAGCCTCCAGCATGATGATACGATTGAGCAACTGGTTGATCACGTTTCGCAGCTCGGCCTTGCCGCTCGTGCTTTATGGTTTAGCCTTCGGCGGCTTCGGAGCTTCATCGAACAAAGCGAGAAGTTTGGAGCATCGATAGGCCGTCGCTCGACTGACCCCCGCCTCGCGCGCAACATTGGTTATGCTCAGCTTGCCATTCGTCGCGGTGCCTTTGCCGTCGCGCAAGCGGTTATAGGCGTCAAGCAGCGCGACGGTGGCTTGCGATTTCCGGGGAGGGTTCGCTTTCGTCGTCATCGTTCGACCTGTTCCAGCAACTGCCTGTAAATATCGATCTGTGCCTCAATGGCGTGTTTCTGGATCGGGCTGATGTTCTTGCCATTTTTCATGGTCTCGGCATCTGCGATGCATGATTGCAGAGCCAGCACATGCCGCCTCGCCACCACGCTGTTCGGACAACGAGCAGGCTGGCACCTCGTAAATGCCGGCTGCGCCTCAGCTCCTTTCACCTTCAAGCAGAGGGCGTGGTCGGCATAGAAGAAGCAGTCGTTGATATAACCCGGATGAAGCGTGACGGCGGTGTTCGAGAGCATTTTTGCGCGGCGCCGATCATCAACGACCGTGCCGGGCAGATCTCCGATCTTGTTTCTGATGCTTGTAAATTCGGCGACGAGTTTTGAGAACGGCGGAGCAATATTCGACCACGGTAGCGGCGGGATAGTCCTGCTGCGGGCGGCGTAAAAGTCGTCCACCTTGAAGCCTTTCTGCCGAGTCAGGGAGG
>JAEXHR010000233.1 GCA_023449855.1 Pseudomonadota bacterium
CTGCTAACCCACAGCCTCCCCGCCTGCCAGCTCGCGCTCACAACTGCCCCACCGCTCAACCCGACAAACGAAAAGGCCCGGCCTCCTTTCGGAGACCGGGCCCTTCGAACTTTACCCTAGAGGGCGAAGCTTACTTCTGGATCTCGGCAACGACGCCTGCACCCACGGTGCGGCCGCCTTCGCGGATCGTGAAGCGCTGGCCGACGTCCATGGCGATCGGCGCGATCAGCTTGATGCCGAGAGCGACGTTGTCGCCCGGCATCACCATCTCGGTGCCTTCCGGCAGCTCGATCGTGCCGGTCACGTCCGTGGTACGGAAGTAGAACTGCGGACGATAGTTGGCGAAGAACGGCGTGTGACGGCCACCTTCGTCCTTCGACAGCACGTACACTTCCGACTTGAAGTCGGTGTGCGGCTTGATCGAACCCGGCTTGGCCAGAACCTGACCACGCTCGACTTCGTCACGGCCAACGCCGCGGATCAGCGCGCCGATGTTGTCGCCCGCACGACCTTCGTCGAGCAGCTTGCGGAACATTTCCACGCCGGTGACGGTGGTCTTGCGGACCGACTCCTGGATGCCGACGATCTCGACTTCCTCACCAACCTTGACGATGCCGGTCTCGACGCGACCGGTCACCACGGTGCCGCGACCCGAGATCGAGAACACGTCTTCGATCGGCATCATGAACGGCTGATCGACCGGACGCTCCGGCTGCGGGATCGACTCGTCGACAGCGGCCATGAGCGCGAGGATCGCGTCCTTGCCGAGCTTCTCGTCGCTGTTGTTCAGAGCGGCGGTAGCCGAACCACGGATGATCGGAATGTTGTCGCCGTCGAACTCACGACGCGACAGCTCTTCGCGGATTTCCATTTCGACGAGCTCGAGGATTTCCTCGTCCTCGACCAGGTCGACCTTGTTCAGGAAGACGACCATGGTCGGCACGCCGACCTGGCGAGCGAGCAGGATGTGCTCCTTGGTCTGCGGCATCGGGCCGTCGGTGGCGGCGACCACGAGGATCGCGCCGTCCATCTGGGCAGCACCGGTGATCATGTTCTTCACATAGTCGGCGTGGCCCGGGCAATCGACGTGCGCATAGTGACGCTTGTCGGTCTCGTACTCGACGTGCGCGGTCGAGATGGTGATGCCGCGCTCGCGCTCTTCCGGAGCCTTGTCGATGTTGGCGAAGTCGACGGCGGCGTTACCCGCAACGTTCTCTGCCAGAATCTTCGTGATAGCGGCCGTCAGCGAGGTCTTGCCGTGGTCGACGTGACCGATGGTGCCGATGTTGAGGTGCGGCTTGTTCCGCTCAAACTTTGCCTTCGCCATTGTTTTCCTACCTTCTGATCTGATTCCGCGCCGCCAGGGGATTCGCCGGAAGGCGGCCCCATAGCGGCTGTTTTTAGTTTACGCCAGCCCGAGGGGGCGAAGCGTGTTACGCCAGCTTCGCCTTCACTTCGTCGGCGACGTTCGGCGGGACTTCGTCATAGTGCGAGAACTGCATCGAGTACTGCGCACGGCCCTGGGTGAACGAGCGGAGCGAGTTCACATAGCCGAACATGTTGGCCAGCGGCACCATCGCCTCGACCGTCTGCGCGTTGCCGCGCGAGTCGGTGCCCTGGATCTGGCCACGGCGGCTGTTGATGTCGCCGATGACGTCGCCGAGATAGTCCTCGGGGGTCACGACTTCCACCTTCATGATCGGCTCGAGCAGCTTGATGCCCGACTTCTGGGCTGCTTCGCGCATCGCTGCACGGGCAGTGATTTCGAACGCCAGCGCCGACGAGTCGACGTCGTGGTACGCACCGTCATAGAGCAGCACTTCGAAGTCGATGATCGGGAAGCCGACCAGCGAACCCGTCATTGCGGTCTCGCGGAAGCCCTTTTCGATCGCCGGGATATACTCCTTCGGGATGTTGCCGCCCTTGACTTCGTCCTTGAAGACGAAGCCCGAACCGCGCTCGCCCGGAGTCAGCTTGACCTTGACGCGGCCGAACTGACCGGTGCCGCCCGACTGCTTCTTGTGCGTGTAGTCGATGTCCACCGGCTTCGCGAGATACTCGCGATACGCCACCTGCGGCGCACCGACGTTCGCCTCGACCTTGAACTCGCGCTTCATGCGGTCGACCAGGATCTCGAGATGGAGCTCGCCCATGCCCTTGATGATGGTCTGGCCCGACTCGTGGTCGGTCGAAACGCGGAACGAGGGATCCTCGGCAGCCAGACGATTGAGCGCGATGCCCATCTTTTCCTGGTCGGCCTTGGTCTTCGGCTCCACCGACAGCTCGATAACCGGCTCCGGGAACTCCATGCGCTCCAGGATGATCGGGTTCGCGGTGTCGCACAGCGTATCGCCGGTCGTGGTCTCCTTGAGGCCCGCGATGGCGACGATGTCGCCGGCGCGTGCTTCTTCGATGTCCTCACGCGAGTTCGCGTGCATCAGGAGCATACGGCCGATCTTTTCCTTCTTGTCCTTCACCGAGTTCAGATACTGACCCTTGGTGAGGGTGCCCGAGTAGATACGAGCGAAGGTGAGCGAGCCGACGAACGGATCGTTCATGATCTTGAACGCGAGCAGCGAGAGCGGCGCATCGTCCTTGGCCGGACGCGAATCCGGGGTCTCACCGTCGAGCTTCACGCCCTGCACGTCCGGAATGTCCAGCGGCGAAGGCAGATAGTCGACAACGGCGTCGAGCAGCGGCTGCACGCCCTTGTTCTTGAACGCCGAACCGCAGAGGATCGGAACGAACGACATGGCGAGCGTGCCCTTGCGGATCAGCTTCTTCAGGTCGGCAGTCGAGGGCTCGTTGCCTTCGAGATACGCTTCCATCAGCGCGTCGTCCTGCTCGACGGCCATCTCGATCAGGTCGCTGCGATACTTCGCGGCCTTTTCCTTCAGGTCGTCGGGGATCTCGGCATATTCGAACTTCGCGCCCAGCGACTCTTCGAGCCAGATGATCGCACGGTTCTCGACCAGGTCGACCAGGCCCTTGAAGCCGCCTTCCTCGCCGATCGGGAGATACAGCACGGCCGGACGCGCACCGAGGCGGTCGACGATCGTGTCGACGCAGAAATAGAAGTTCGCACCGGTACGGTCGAGCTTGTTGACGAAGCACATGCGCGGCACGCCGTACTTGTCGGCCTGACGCCACACGGTTTCCGACTGCGGCTCAACGCCGGCAACGCCGTCGAAGCAGGCAACCGCACCGTCGAGCACGCGCAGCGAACGCTCGACTTCGATCGTGAAGTCGACGTGGCCCGGGGTGTCGATGATGTTGATCAGGTGCTCTTCACCCTTGCCCTCGTTGGCCTTCCACTTGCAGGTGGTGGCAGCCGAGGTGATGGTGATGCCACGCTCCTGCTCCTGCTCCATCCAGTCCATCGTCGCCGTGCCTTCGTGCACTTCGCCGATCTTGTAGGACTTGCCGGTGTAGTAGAGGATGCGCTCGGTCGTCGTCGTCTTGCCGGCGTCGATGTGCGCCATGATGCCGATATTGCGGTAACGCTCGAGCGGATGGCTGCGGGCCATGACCTGGTTTCCTTAAGGATGTGGGGAGCCGGACGATCCAGCTCCCCGATATGTAGGAACGAATGTTGGAAGCGCCAGCCCGGCCGGCGCTCCGAAGATTACCAGCGGTAGTGGCTGAAGGCGCGGTTCGCCTCGGCCATACGGTGGGTATCTTCACGCTTCTTCACCGCGTTGCCGCGGTTGTTCGAGGCGTCCAGCAGCTCGCCCGAAAGGCGGGCCGACATGGTGTTCTCGCTGCGGTTGCGGGCCGAGGTGATCAGCCAGCGGATCGCGAGCGCCTGAGCACGCTCCGGACGAACCTCAACCGGGACCTGGTAGGTCGCACCGCCGACGCGGCGGCTGCGGACTTCGATGCCCGGCTTGATGTTGTTCAGCGCATCATGGAACACGCCGAGCGGATCGCGCTTCGCGCGGGTCTCGACGGTCTCAAGGGCCGAATAGACGATGCCCTCGGCAACGGACTTCTTACCGTCCAGCATGACCGAGTTCATGAACTTCGAGAGAACGATATCACCGAACTTGGGATCCGGCAGGATTTCGCGCTTCTCTGGGCGACGACGACGAGCCATCTTGAATTTCCTTCTAAATCTTCAGCGTGTCCGGAACACGTCCGGGGCTTACTATGGCTGTGATTACTTCGGACGCTTGGCGCCGTACTTCGAACGCGACTGACGACGATCCTTGACGCCCTGCGTATCGAGCACGCCGCGCAGGACGTGGTAGCGAACGCCGGGAAGATCGCGGACACGGCCGCCGCGGATCAGCACAACCGAGTGCTCCTGAAGGTTGTGACCTTCGCCCGGGATGTAGCTGATGACTTCGCGCTGGTTGGTCAGGCGGACCTTCGCAACCTTGCGGAGTGCCGAGTTCGGCTTCTTCGGAGTCGTGGTGTAGACACGGGTGCAAACGCCGCGCTTCTGCGGGTTCTGCTCCATCGCAGGGACCTTCGACTTGGTCTTCTGCAGTTCGCGGCCCTTGCGGACCAGCTGGTTAATCGTCGGCATGAAGCCCTTCACCTTATGTTACCGGCTAGGCCGGCGGTTACTTTGCTGGAACCCTGGTATGAGAAATACGAAAAGGCCCCGGGTGTCCTTGACCCCCCGGGCCATTGCGTCTCCAGCAACGTTCAGCTCTTGCCCCACAGGGAATCGTGACCGGACGGACCGGTCCCCAGCGGAACGGGGGCGCCTATAGCGATGGGGGGCTTGGCGGTCAACTGAGTCGGCCGGCGGGATAACAGAGCGTCAACCAGTGCCGGGCTAGAGCAGTGGAGATGGTTCGTTACGCACCCCGATTCAACCCCTTGGCGGCAGCTCTTGCCGCGCTGGCCGCGACTCTGCTGCTCGGCGCGTTCGGCCCGGCGCTGGCGGGGCCCGCCTCGTTGCTGTCCTGGGAGCTGTTCGGGCTGGCGATCACCGGGGGGACGGGCTTCCTCGCCTGGCACCTCGCCCAGCTGACCGCCCTGCCCCCGGGCTCGCCGGTGAAGGCTGCCCTGCCCGCCGCGCTGCTGCCGCTCGTCCTGATGCCGCAGACCGGCGCCGCCGCGCTGCTGGTGCCCGCCGCGCTGGGC
>JAEXHR010000310.1 GCA_023449855.1 Pseudomonadota bacterium
AGGCCATGGCCGAGCTAAACCCAACAATAATCGAGGAGGAAATGACACTGCAAATTACACCCAGAGCCGCCTGATCATGACGGCCCGGTCCTACACCCGAAATTACACCAACTTGACGGACGCTATCATTCTCCACATCAACTGTCGCGATATGAAATCTTGGGTTGAATGGAATTTGGAAGCCGATACGGGGTCCCGTTACAACGTCGATTGACAAGAATAGCTGGCCAAAGTCCAGCCACCACCAGGAGGCACGGCCATTTTCCGGTCCTGTCAGTCCGAATTGTGCGATTGCTTCAAACTTTGCCCATAAACCTCAGGAACCCTTCGACAGGTCTCCCGGCCTGCCGAAAAAAGAGGTCCTGTCGCTATCGGCCGGACTCCGCCCGAGGCGTCTCGCAGAAGAAACAGCACGTCTAGGCCAAGGTGCTGGGCAAGCTCGGTCCCGGACGTCGGACCGAGAACCGTCAACGCGGTCGCCCAGGCATCGGCTTCAGCGCAGGTTCGCGCGACGACCGTGACCGAAGCGGGCGACGACAGTAGCGGCGCACCGCGGCGCGGATTCATGGTGTGCGAGAGACGGCGACCGTTCACGACAGTCCAATGCCGGTAATCGCCAGAGGTGGCGACCGCAGCCTCCTGCAAGGCGAGGACGGAGTGCGGCGCTCGACGGGCCGCGTCGGGACCTTCTACGGCAATGTTCCACGGTTCACCATCGGGGCGCAGACCGAGCGCCCTCATCTCGCCGTCAATTCCCACGAGGCCGGAAATTATGCCGAAGCGCCCGAGGAGCGCGACCAGCCGGTCGACGCCATATCCCTTGGCAATGCCGTTGAGGTCGATCGTGATCGGCGCGCGCTTGCGCACCGCCGCGCGAACAGGATCGAGCTCGAGCGCCACATGGGCGGGTTGGCGCGATGTCGCGAGTGCCTTCCGGATCAGGGCCCGGTCGGCCGCTTGCGGGCCAAAACCCCAGGCAACGACCGCATCGCCCACGCCGATATCGAAAGCTCCGCCCGACGCACGGCCGATTTCGAGCGCAAGATGCAGAACGTCTGCCAGACGCGCCGGCACATCGATCCAGTCGCCGACGGGACCGGCGTTCAACCTCATCAGAGCGCTGTCGGGCTTCCAGGTGGACATCTGCGCGTCCAGCTCGTTCATTTCCACCTGAAGAGCATGCCGAACCGGCTCCGGATCGAACCCTGCCGCAGTGTAGAACAGCGCCGACCAGCGCGTTCCCATGGTCGGTCCGTTGAGCGCGTGCCTCATCGGATCAGTAGACGTCTTCGACATAGCGTCCCTCCGCCTTGAGCAGGGCCGGCGTCAATCCAGCCGGCGCGAGAATCTCGGCGAGCGCCGCCGAAACGCCGACGGCCATATCCCGCCCACCGCAGACCATGACCTTCGCGCCGCCGCGGATCAGGGCTGCGATCTGGGCAGCGTCCTCAAGAAGGGCGTGCTGGACATAGCGCGGCATCCGCCCGCGCGAGCAGGCCCCGACGAGCCGGTGAAGGCGCCCTTCACGGTGCCAGCGCGTCAGTTCGTCCTTGTAGAGGAAATCACTGGCAGGATGACGCATTCCGAAGAACAGGTGGATCGGACGGCGACGCGCATTGGCGCGCACGAAGCCCGCCAGCGGCCCTATCCCTGTTCCAGCTCCGATCAGGATCAGCGGTATCCTGCTCCTGCCGGCATGGAAGCCGGGATTGGTTCGGATGAATGCGCGAACGGCACATCCTGGCTCCAGATTGAAGAGCTGCCCGGAACAGAGCCCCGCCGGATGCTTCTTCACGACGATCTCGATGAAGCCATCGCGCCGTCCCGAAGCCAGCGAGTAGAACCGGGGAACGGACGAGCCCTCGGGCAGCACGCCGAGAAGATCGCCTGCCGAAAACCGGCCGAAGCCACGCCCGGCCAACCGATGCCAGAACGGGACTTTGGGCAGCGCGAACTGCAGGATCACTGTCGGAGCTTGCACCTCCGCGCCGTATTCGCGCCGCGAAACGAGGGTCAGTGGGGAGGCCGCCGGCAAGGCTGGCCGATGGACAAGCTCCAGCCCGATCCCCATCGCCTCACCCAGCGATCGTCCCCAACGGGCAAAATCCTGCGGCGACTGCCGGTCGACGGTTTCGTATGGGATGAGCGTGCTCCCCCCTCGCGCCTCGGCGGCCCTCGCAACGACCTGGGCAAAGGCGCAGTAGGCCGGGAAGCTGCGGTCACCGAAGCCGAGCACGGCGATCGGAATGGTTGGCTCTACCGGCAGGGTTTGCAGGCGATCGAGAAACCCCCGCGCCGAAGCGGGCGCATCGCCATCGCCATAGGTTGCCGCAAGAATGAGAACGCGCCGGGCATGCCGGTAGCGTTCAGGATCGAATGACGACATCGGCGCGGTGTGAACCGCCTGCCCGAGCTTCGTCAGCGCGGCGTGCAGTGTCGCAGCGAAGCTCCATGTGCTGCCGCTCTCACTGCCGACAAGCAGGATCGTTTCCGCACGTCCAGCCGTTACATTGCCGTGAATCCGTGGCTGCCCGCGCCGCCCCGCCAGCCACAGGATGAGGCCGGTGCCCGCCATCGCCGGCACGCCGAGCGCCATCATGCCGAGCACGAGGCCCAAGGCGGCCGCGCCGTGGCCGGTATGCAGCATATAGATGGTCTCCGAGAGACGCTGCCATCGGGTCAGGTCGCTCCAGGCCAGCAGCACGCCGGTGCCCTGATCCAGATAGCCCGTGCCGCGATCCGTCTTCAGCGTGAAGACATCCGTCGCATCGGCCGGATCGGGAAACGCCAGGCTGCGCAGTTCGGTGACCGGTGTCCGTTTCAGCAGGTCGATATGCGATGCGGCCATGCCGGTCCGGCCGCTCGCCTCAATGTGGGCGACGGGAGATATGGCGACGTCGGGAAGGAGATCGAATATCGACGCCGTCATCCACAATGCAGTGGCCGAGGACAAGACGAGGCCTGCGACGGCGACGCGCGCGATCTCGACATGCAATCTTCCGGCGAGCGGCCCGCGTATCGGCGCGAACCATCGCCGCCAGCCGCCAGCCCTGCGGGCAACGAGCATGGTGCCGGACACAGCCAGGACCAGCATGGCGGCAGCGCCCACTGCCGCTGCGATACGCCCGCCGTCACCGAGAAAGAGCGACCGGTGCAGACCGGTAAGCCACTGCTCGACGGCATTCGGATCGCTGGAGGCGACACCCAGCCCTGTTGCGGGATCGATGATGGCGGCCTGTGGCGCCCCATCGTCGAACCAGTAGGCGGTAATCTTGCCGGAGGGCGCGCGACGTATCTGTTCTATCTGAGGGTGGATGGCGAGGATGCGTCCGGCCAGCGTCGCGACGGAAAGCCCAGCCTCGGCCTGTGGGGCGGATAACCGTTCGGCGGCAGGAAACAGCGAGAGTGCTGCACCGCTAAGGCTCAAGACCAGCAGAAAAAGAGCGGCCAGAAGGCCTGGCCAGCGATGGATGACACGGATCATGTCGTCCACCGCCTAGAAGGAGTAGGCAACGGTCGAAACGTAGCGTC
>JAEXHR010000082.1 GCA_023449855.1 Pseudomonadota bacterium
GTCTCATGGTCTCGGTCATGCCGAGCGAGGTCAGCGGATTGACGAAGCAGGAAGCGCCCTCGGCGGCCGTCGTGCCATCCGGAAGCGGCAGCACCTCCTTCGCCTTGATGACCCGATATTGCGCATACATGGCGCCGCCGATCATCGCGACCATCTTGCCGAGCAGCGCCTGCGCCTCCGGCGACGAACCGGCTTTCACGACGGTCCCGGCGCCCTCGTTACCGACCGGCATCGATTCATCAAGACGACCGGCCATCATCTTCATATTGGCCTGCGCAACCGTTGCGGTCACGACAGCGGAAGCACCCGAACCCGATATTTTCGCGCTCGCCGGATCGGCAGCGCCGAGCAGTAAGCCGAGATCGGAGGGATTGATTGGCGATGCCTCGACGCGCACCACGATCTCGTCGGCACCGGGCGACGGGATCGTGACCTGCTGCAGCGAGATTTCCAGTTCGCCGCTGCTCTTGATCAACGAACGCAGTTCAAGGCCTTTGGTGATGTCCGCAGTCATGGTCGTCTCCCTTGTCGCGGACTGCCGCCGCCTCAATAGATGCCCGGAATGATGCGCTTGGTCTCGCGCATATAAGCCCTGTAGTCGTCGCCGAATGCCTCGACCAGCATCCGCTCCTCGTGGTCGATGCGTGTGAAGAACAGGATAGCGATCGCGATCAGTCCGCTCAGCGCAGCCATGGCATTCGGCAACAGGAAGGCCTGCGCCAGTCCCCACAGCCAGAACGACGAATACATCGGATGCCGTATGCGGCGGTAGACGCCGGCGCGCACGATCTGGTGACTGTCGCGGATTTCGAGGCTGGCCGACCATTGCCGGCCGAGATCCTTGTGCGATCGGCGGAACAGCCACAGCGACAGCACATAGATCAGTGCGCCGACCACGACGGCGGCATAGTTCAGTTCGTAATTCAGCGCAGCCGGCCAGCCCGATGCGAGCCAGATCACCGGCACCACGAACAGGCCGATGGCGGCGACCGCCAGCAGCACGCGCTCGCGGCTCCAGCCGACGGCCCGCACGGTCGCGGTCTTGCGCGCCTTCCGGGCATAGGGATAGCGAATGACGAACCAGGCGATGAGCCCGATCGCCCAGACATATTTGCCGAGGAGTGACGCGGTCATGATCTTCCGTTCAGGCCTTCAGGCGGCGCCGATGGACGCCGCAGCCGTTGGTGCAGGAGATACAGCCTTTGCCGGCGCCGCGTCCAGCAGCGCTCCATCCGGACCGAAACGCGTAACGCCGCCGCCAACCGCCGTGATCTCGTCGAAGGGCAGCGGCCCGCACAGCACCATGCAATAGTCATAGGGCGCGCGCTGCTGGTTACCCATCACCATCTGGTAATGGATACGCATGAAGCTGAAGCGATAGCGCTTGAACTGCTCCATGCCCATCATGTCGTGCATCTGGATGCGGCGGATATTCGGTCGGCCGTCGCTGCGCTCGCGGCTGACGCGTTTCAGTGTCACCGGATCGAAGCGGTAGAAGCTGATGACGTCGTCGCGGGCGTGATATTCCGCCCAGCGCACGGCCGGCGTATCGGCGACCAGACGCGAGGCTTCGCGCACGCTGGTACCGGCCGGATGCAGCGCGAATTTCGGAATGGTCGCACTCACGGTGAGCACGCAGATGGTCGGGCCGTGTTTGGTCAGATCGGGATCCAGCTGCAGCGCCCGCGCCACCGTTTCCATCACCAGCGCAGCACCGAGGCAGTGACCGACAATGACGATCTCGTCGACATCGGCCTTTTGCGCGCGGGCAACCAATGTCCTGGCGAACTCGTCGACGCGCGCCTTCATCTTCGGCCGATGGCCGTAAACGTATTGGCGCGAGAAGATCCAGTCGTCGAACACGTGATTGATCGGCTTGCGCCAGCCGTAATATTGCAACAGCGCCGTGAACACCGCCGCCGCGGCCACGATGCCCGCGATCCATGCGGCCGCTCCGGTCATGCCGAACAACCAGGTCAGGCCCAAACCGACCACCGCGCCGGCGGCCGCGAAGGCAGCGATCCACAGATACGAGAACAGGAAGAAGCCGGCATATTTCCAGCTCGAATAGAAGAAGCGGAACAGGGTTCCCGTCACCAGCCAATTGCCGAGCGTGACGAAAGCCGCACCGAGCCGCGACAGCATGCCCCGCGAATGATCCTCATTGATGAGATCGTCCCAGCGCAGCATCTCGTAGGTGATATCCGTGGTCCAGTTCGGGCCCGACGCCCGCGCCGGCCATGACGCACTGACCTCATGCACCTCGGGAACACCGGGTGCGCTCGCGGTGACACCCCATGTCTTCTGAAACGTCGCCAGCGATTTCCGGAACCGCTCGAGCTGGGTGTCCGGCGCGATCGGATCGTAGCCGCCGATATGGAAGACGTGTCGCCGCGCGATCATCGCTTGTTCGCTCCCGATTGCATCACGCATCGTCATGGCCGGTGCATAGCAAATTCGTCCGGCGTCACAAACCTGTCGCTGCCCAAACCACGCCCTTCAGGCAGCATTTTGTCGCCCTGGGGTCACACAGAGCCGGTTTCGCAACCCGCCCTATCACAAATCAGGGAATCGATGCAGGACTGTGATTGACGCGACAAGGTTATGTCTGAACATGTCGCAGGATTTCTCGTTGGAAAGAAAGAAAAATGTCGATCGTTCGTCAGGGCTCGCAGCGGCCGTCTCAGAGCCTTTCCTGGACTTCTCCGGCCGCCGTTCTGTTGATTCTCTGCTCCCTCGTGCTGGCCACCTTCGCTGGTTCCAGCTCCGCTGAAGCCGCTCCCCGCCGTCCCGGCAAGGTCTACCTCTATCGCGGCCTGATGAACGTGTTCTCGCTCGGCATGGACCAGATCGCCTACAAGCTTCAAGCCGCCGGCGTTGACACATCCGTGAGCAATCACACGCTGTGGAGCAGCGAAGCCAATGACATGATCGCCAGATGGCAGGCCGGCAATCGCGAGCCGATCATCCTGATGGGCCATTCGGCCGGCGCCGATGCCACCATCTCGGTCGCCCGGAAGCTGGCGCAGTATAAAATCCCGGTCGCGCTGATCGTGAATTTCGATCCGGTCGCGCCAGATGCGGTTCCGAACAATGTGAAGCAGATCGTGAACTATTACGTGCCCGCCGGCTGGGGCCGCGCCGTGTCCGCCGATGCGCGCTTCAAGGGCAAGCTGGCCAATGTGAACGAGAGCAGCACCACCAACCACTTCGCCATCGACAAGGACGATACGCTGCAGCGCCAGGCCATCGCCCGCGTGCTCGCGGTGACCGGTGGCGGCGTCCGCCGCAAGCCGGCCGCACCGAAGCCCGCCCAGGTCTCGGCCGCGCCGCAGTAAGCGGATTGCCCCTTTAGACGAAAACGGCCGAGGCGCACGCCTCGGCCGT
>JAEXHR010000152.1 GCA_023449855.1 Pseudomonadota bacterium
GCGCATGACGGGTGCTGTCATGCGCGGCGAGGGTCGATATTGCGGTGCGAACTGTCGACAGAAATAAGTAGCCCGGACGCTTAGCGGCGGCGGAAATTGCCGCGCGGCGGGCCTGATCGGGGCGGGCCGCCACCCGGGCGCTCGTCCTTGTGACGGAAGATCAAGCGGCCCTTTTCCAGATCATAGGGCGACATCTCGATGGTCACGCGGTCGCCCGCCAGGGTCTTGATGCGGTTCTTCTTCATCTTGCCCGCGGTGTAGGCGATGATTTCGTGCCCGGCATCGAGCTGCACGCGATAGCGCGCATCAGGAAGGATTTCGGTGACCAGTCCTTCGAACTGGATCAGCTCTTCTTTAGCCATTCAATAGCTCCAGATCGGTCGGCGCTCAGCGCTGACGCTGGTTGCGGTTGGGATTGGAAGGTTTGGAATTCGGACGGCTCGGCCGGTGAAGGAAAGCCACGCCCTGCATGGTCCCTTCCTTGGCGCCGCCGCCCTGCTGCTGGGCGGGACGCGGCTTCGGCTCGTGCCGTGCATTTTCATGCCGTGGGTTGCTCTCATTCCGCGCGTGGTCGCGGTTCTGGTGCGCGCCGCCGTTGCCGCCACTGCGGCGCCGATTGCGCGAGTTCTTGTTGCCGGGGGCTCCGTCCTGGCGATGGGCGTGCTGGGCGGGGCGACCGTTGCGCTGACCGCCACGGTTCTGGGAAGGCGGCGGACCCACGTCATTCTTGCCGGGGGTGCGACGGTCTTCCTTCGGAAGCGCAACGCGGATCAGCTTTTCGATATCGCGCAGATACGCCATTTCCTCGCCGGCGCAAAGCGAGATTGCGATACCTTCGGCGCCTGCACGGGCGGTACGGCCAATCCTGTGGACATAGGTCTCCGGCACGTTCGGCAGGTCGAAATTGACCACATGGGTCACGCCATCGACGTCGATGCCGCGTGCGGCGATGTCGGTGGCCACCAGAGTGCGGACTTCACCGGAGCGGAACATCGCAAGCGTGCGCTCGCGGTGGTTCTGCGACTTGTTGCCGTGAATGGCGGCGGCCGGGATGCCGACGCGCTCCAGATTCTTCACGACCTTGTCGGCGCCGTGCTTGGTGCGGGTGAATACCAGCGCGCGGTTGACCTGCTCGGTCTTGAGGATCTGCGCCAGGATCGACGGCTTGGCAGAATGATCGACCAGCAGGATCTTTTGCGAGATGCGCTCGACGGTCGAGGACACCGGCGTCACGGCGACGCGGGCCGGATCCTTGAGCATATGCTCGGCGAGATCAGCGATGTCCTTCGGCATGGTGGCCGAGAAGAACAGCGTCTGGCGCTTGATCGGCAGCTTGGCGACAACCTTACGGATGTCGTTGATGAAGCCCATGTCCAGCATGCGGTCGGCCTCGTCGAGGACGAGGAATTCCACCATGTTGAGCTTCAGCGCATTGCCCTGCACGAGGTCGAGCAGGCGGCCCGGCGTGGCGACGAGCACATCGACGCCCGGCATCACGGCGCGGACCTGGCGGCCCATCGGCACGCCGCCGATCGCCAGGGCAGACGACAGGTTCATGTGGCGGCCATAGGCATTGAAACTGTCGAGGATCTGGCCCGAGAGCTCACGCGTCGGGCTCAGCACCAGCACGCGGCAGGTCTTGGGCTGCGGCTTGACGCGGTGTTCGAGCAGGCGGTGCAGGATCGGGAGTGCGAAGGAAGCGGTCTTGCCGGTGCCGGTCTGGGCAATGCCGATCACATCCTTGCCGGTGATGGCGATCGGGATGGTCTGGGCCTGGATCGGGGTCGGGGTGACGTAGTTCTCTTCCTTGAGGGCACGGGTAATGGGATCGGCGAGGCCGAATTCCTGGAAGGTGGTCAAAAGATCGGTCTTTCCATAAAGGCGTCAAGCGCCCGGCAATCGTGCCGTATTGGCGTTGCCTGGGCGCGCGCAAGGGTGTCGTGGACACCCGCGTGTTTGGGGCATCATTCTGGTGGGCTGATGAGGCAAGCCAGAAACCGCTGGTGCTCTGAACGTCAGAGAAAGGCGGGATCAGAACACGCGGCTCGCAAGGACCCGATGATTCTCAAGGTCGTTCAGGTCATATGGAACACGATCCGGGCGGATTCAAGGTGAAACCTGCGGGCCGTCCGAGGATGACAAAATGCCGCTGCGAGAAATTTAGCCAGCCGCACACATTTGCACGCATTTTGATCTCATTGCCATGTGTGTGGTCAAAAATATTGCACATAAAATGTGCGAGCCGATTTTGTGATCATGACAGCGATCCAAAACTATGCAGACTTACCAATAACTTAACGAGCATAGGGGCGCTGGCACACTTCTTGCGATTCCTTGGATGTCCGGCCGTGGGGCCGTTCGCAGTGAATTCGTCTGCGTCCAGGGAGAGACCGCATATGATCCGCCACTTCACCCATTCCTTTTCCAAGCCGCTATCCCGGCGCGGCCTGATGGCAGCGGCCACGGGTCTGGCGCTCGGCCTGTCGGCCTTCTCGTCGGCCAAGGCTGCCGACGACACCATCAAGGTCGGCGTGCTGCACTCGCTGTCCGGCACCATGGCCATCTCGGAAACCACGCTGAAGGACACCGTCCTGTTCATGATCGATGAGCAGAACAAGAAGGGCGGCGTGCTCGGCAAGAAGCTGGAAGCCGTCGTGGTCGATCCCGCCTCGAACTGGCCGCTGTTCGCCGAAAAGGCGCGTGAGCTGATCACCAAGGACAAGGTCGCCGTCGTGTTCGGCTGCTGGACCTCGGTGTCCCGCAAGTCGGTTCTCCCCGTGTTCAAGGAGCTGAACAACATCCTGTTCTACCCCGTGCAATACGAGGGTGAAGAATCCGAGCGCAACGTGTTCTACACCGGCGCCGCCCCGAACCAGCAGGCGATCCCGGCGGTCGACTATCTGATGAAGGACGAAAAGGTGAAGCGCTGGGTGCTGGCCGGCACCGACTATGTCTATCCGCGCACCACCAACAAGATCCTGGAAGCCTACTTGAAGTCGAAGGGCGTCAAGCAGGAAGACATCATGATCAACTACACGCCGTTCGGTCATTCCGACTGGCAGACGATCGTGGCCGACATCAAGAAGTTCGGCTCGGCCGGCAAGAAGACCGCGGTGGTCTCGACCATCAATGGCGACGCCAATGTCCCGTTCTACAAGGAGCTCGGCAATCAGGGCATCAAGGCGACCGACATCCCGGTGGTCGCGTTCTCGGTGGGTGAAGAAGAACTCGCCGGCATCGACACCAAGCCGCTGCTCGGCCATCTCGCCGCCTGGAACTACTTCCAGTCCATCAAGGACCCGGAAAACGAGAAGTTCATCAAGGCCTGGCAGGCCTACACCAAGAACCCGAAGCGCGTGACCAACGACCCGATGGAAGCCACCGTGATCGGCTTCAACATGTGGGTGAAGGCGGTAGAGAAGGCCAAGTCCATCGAGGCCGACAAGGTGATCGACACCCTGCCGGGCATCGAGGCCAAGAACCTCACCGGCGGCACCTCGAAGATGCTGCCGAACCACCACATCACCAAGCCGGTCTTCATCGGCGAGATCAAGGGCAACGGTCAGTTCGACGTGGTCTGGAAGACCCCGGCGCTGGTGGCCGGCGATGCCTGGTCGAAGGAGCTCGATGGCTCCAAGGACCTGATCGGCGACTGGGTCGGCAAGAAGTGCGGCAACTACAACACCAAGACCAACAAGTGCGGCGGTCAGGGTTCGTAAGTTTGCAGTAGCCGTCATTGCGAGGCGGGCCCGCCGTAGCTCGCAACGACGGAGCTGATTATTCCTCCCGAAACTGGAGAAGGCGGTTCACCGCCGCCTTCTCCTCCCTTTTTGCCGCCGGGGACTTGAGAGTGACGCACCTTTTCGAACGCTGCCGCGCTATCGCGCTCGCCTGCCTTTTGCTGGTAGCGACCGCCATCCCGGCACTGGCCGGTCCTTTCGAGGACGCCGTCGCCAAATTCGCCACTGACGATTTCTCCGACACCGGCGATGCCGTCGCCGAGATCGCCTCCTCAGGGAATCCGCAGGCCGGACCGATCATCAGCGCGTTGCAGGATGGTCGCTTGTCGTTCGATGCCGACAGCAAGAAAGTCTATCTGACCGGTGCAGACGGCAAGGCTATCGATGCCGCCACCGGCCAGCCGATCGCGAATGTCCCGTCCAGTGCGACCGTCGTTCGTCTCAACAATCGCCTGCGGCGTCAGGTCGAGACCGCGCTCGGTGGCCTCGATCTGGTCTCGCCGGATCCGGCCAAGCGCGCCCTTGCTGCTGAATCCGTCTTCAAGAGTCATGATGTGGCGATGTTGCCTACCGTGGAAGCGGCGCTGGAGAAGGAGACCAGCAAGGCCGCGAAACAGGCGTTCACGGAAGCTCGTGCGGCCATCATCCTCTACAAGGAAGATGCGAGCGAAGCCGAGAAGATCGCCGCCATCGCCGTCATCAAGGCCCGTGCCGATCAGGATGCGCTTGCAGTGCTCACCGGCCTGCCGGCCGATCAGAGTGTCGGCATTGCCCGCACGGTCGCGAGCGCCATCACTGCGATCAACAGCCGGCAGACCTTGTGGTCGATCGGCCAGAATGCCTGGTACGGCCTCTCGCTCGGCTCGGTGCTGCTGCTCGCCGCCATCGGCCTCGCCATCACCTTCGGCGTGATGGGCGTCATCAATATGGCTCATGGCGAGATGGTGATGATCGGCGCTTACGTCACCTTCGTGGTGCAGGACATCATTCGCACCAGCTATCCCGGCCTGTTCGACTATTCATTGCTGATCGCCGTGCCGCTCGCTTTCCTGATCGCGGGGATCATCGGCATCGTCATCGAGCGCACCATCATCCGCTTTCTCTATGGCCGCCCGCTGGAAACGCTGCTCGCCACCTGGGGCCTGTCGCTGATGCTGCAGCAGGCTGTGCGCACCATGTTCGGCCCGACCAATCGCGAGGTCGGCAATCCCTCCTGGATGTCCGGCGCTTTCGAACTCGGCCAGCTCACCATCACTTACAATCGTCTCTGGATTCTCTGTTTCACCATGGCAGTGTTCGTGATCCTGCTGGCCATGCTGCGCTATACATCCATGGGGCTCGAGATGCGTGCGGTGACGCAGAACCGCCGCATGGCCGCGTCCATGGGCATCGCCACCTCCCGTGTCGATGCGCTCACCTTCGGCCTCGGTTCCGGCATCGCCGGCATCGCTGGCGTGGCGCTGTCGCAGATCGACAATGTCTCGCCCAATCTCGGCCAGAGCTACATCATCGACAGTTTCATGGTCGTGGTGTTCGGCGGCGTCGGCAATCTGTGGGGCACGCTGGTCGGCGCGCTGTCGCTCGGTATCGCGAACAAGTTTCTCGAGCCGGTGGCCGGCGCCGTTCTCGGCAAGATCGCCATTCTGGTGCTGATCATCCTGTTCATCCAGAAACGCCCGCGCGGGTTGTTCGCACTCAAGGGCAGGGCGATCGAAGCATGATGATGGCCAACGTTATGCTTTCCTGCATCAACACTCAGTCCCTCATCCTGAGGAGCCGCACAGCGGCATCTCGAAGGATGGCCCCACGCTCCTCCATGGTTCGAGACGGCGCTGAAGAAGCGCCTCCTCACCATGAGGGTGGCGGAGTGTTTGGCCAGATCAACGGAGGGGCCGCATGACCCCGTATTTTCTCACCCGCACGCTCGATCGCAGCGCGACCATCTTCATCCTGGTCGTCGCCGCCGTCGGCATCGTGCTGCCGCTGCTCAATCTGCTGCTGCCGGCGAATTCGCCGCTGCAGGTGCCGACGTATCTGATCTCGCTGTTCGGCAAATATGTCTGCTACGCCATTCTCGCGCTCTCTATCGATCTGATCTGGGGCTATTGCGGCATTCTCTCGCTCGGCCACGGCGCCTTCTTCGCGCTCGGCGGCTATGCCATGGGCATGTATCTGATGCGCCAGATCGGCTCGCGCGGCGTCTATGGCAATCCGGTGCTGCCGGATTTCATGGTGTTCCTGAACTACAAGGCACTGCCGTGGTACTGGTACGGCTTCGACATGTTCTGGTTCGCAGCCCTGATGGTGCTGGTTGTGCCGGGCCTGCTCGCTTTCGCTTTCGGCTGGCTGGCCTTCCGCTCGCGCGTCACCGGCGTCTATCTGTCGATCATCACCCAGGCGATGACCTATGCGCTGCTGCTCGCCTTCTTCCGCAACGATTTTGGCTTTGGCGGCAATAACGGCCTGACCGACTTCAAGGACATCCTCGGCTTCAACATCCAGAGCGACGGCACACGCGCGGCATTGTTCGTGGCGAGTTGCGTGGCCTTGATCCTCGCTTTCGTCATGTGCCGCGCCATCGTCACCTCGAAACTCGGCAAGGTGCTGATCGCCGTGCGCGATGCGGAATCGCGCACGCGCTTCCTCGGCTACCGCGTCGAGAGCTACAAGCTGTTCGTGTTCACGCTTTCCGCCTGTATGGCGGGCGTCGCCGGTGCGCTCTATGTGCCGCAGGTCGGCATCATCAATCCCGGCGAATTCGCACCGGGCAACTCGATCGAAGCGGTGATCTGGGTCGCTGTTGGTGGCCGCGGCACGCTGGTCGGTGCGGCGCTCGGCGCCGTGGTGGTGAACTATGCCAAGACCTTCTTCACCTCAGGTGCGCTCGCGCCATACTGGCTGTTCATGCTGGGCGCGTTGTTCATTCTGGTGACGCTGCTGTTGCCCAAGGGCATCATCGGGACCGTCAATGCCTGGCTCGAAGGTCGCAAGTCGCGCGAGACGGCGAATGCCGAGAGCGCGGCCGCGGAAGACGGCATCATCAAACCCGATCTGGAGAAGGCATGATGGTGACAGCCGAACTCACCGCGGTCGATCCGCAGGTCGCCGCCCGCGAGGCCGAAGCGCGGCAGAAGCGCATCACCTCGGCGCAGCTTTATCTTGACGGCGTGCACGTCTCTTTCGACGGCTTCCACGCCATCAACAATCTCTCGATGGTGTTGGCTCCCGGCGAGATGCGCGCGATCATCGGCCCCAACGGCGCCGGCAAGACCACGATGATGGATATCATCACCGGCAAGACCAAGCCGGACGAGGGCGACGTCTATTTCGACGGCACCCACGACCTGACCCAGCTCGACGAGACCGAGATCGCCAAGCTCGGTATTGGCCGAAAATTCCAGAAGCCCACGGTGTTCGAAAGCCAGACCATCCAGGATAACCTGCTGCTGGCGTTGAATGTCGATCACAGTGTACGCGGCACGCTGTTCTGGCGCGGCAGCCGCAATGAGGCCGAGCGTATCGACAAGGTGCTGGAAACGATCCGCCTCACCGATGCGCGCGACCGTCTCGCCGGCAATCTCTCCCATGGCCAGAAGCAGTGGCTGGAGATCGGCATGCTGCTGGCGCAGGACCCGAAGGTCTTGCTGGTGGACGAGCCGGTGGCCGGCATGACCGATGTGGAAACCCATCAGACCGCCGAACTGCTCAAGGCGATCAATCGCGACAACAAGACGGTGATGGTCGTCGAGCACGACATGACCTTCGTGCGCGAACTTGGCGTCAAAGTGACGTGTCTGCATGAAGGCACGGTGCTGGCCGAAGGGACCATCGACGATGTCTCGACCAATGACCGTGTGGTCGAAGTGTATCTGGGACGCTAGCGCATGATCCCGAAAAGTGGACGCCGGTTTTCGGATCAGATCATGCGTAAGGAAAGACTCTCATGCTGAACGTCAACAATATCAGCCTTCACTACGGCGCCGCGCAGGCGCTCCGCGGCGTCACGGTGGCGGCGGAGCCCGGCAAGGTCACCTGCGTGCTCGGCCGCAACGGCGTCGGCAAGACCTCGTTGCTGCGCGCCATGGTCGGCCAGCAGGCGATTTCGTCAGGCTCCATCACCTTCGATGGGCAGGACATCTCGAAGCTGAAACCCTTCGAGCGCGCGCGCCGCGGCATCGGCTTCGTGCCGCAGGGCCGCGAGATATTCCCGTTGCTCACGGTCGAGGAAAATCTCAAGACAGGCTATGCGCCGCTGAAGCGTGCCGACCGTACCATTCCGGACGACGTGTTCTCGCTCTTCCCCGTGCTGCAGTCCATGCTCGGTCGTCGCGGCGGCGACCTCTCCGGCGGCCAGCAGCAACAACTCGCCATCGGCCGTGCGCTGGTCATGCGGCCAAAATTGCTGCTGCTCGACGAGCCCACCGAAGGCATCCAGCCCTCGATCATCAAGGATATCGGCCGCGCCATCTCCTATCTGCGCTCGCTCGGCACCATCGCCATCGTGCTGGTGGAGCAATATCTCGACTTCGCCTGCGAACTCGGCGACAATTTCGCGGTGATGGACCGCGGCGCGGTGAAATACAGCTGCGACCGCGCCAATCTCGATCCCGCCGAGATCAGCCGCCAGATGGCGCTGTAAGCCGAACTCTTTTAGTTGAGCTGATCCTGTCGGAAAACCGGTTTCCACTTTTCCGGGATCATGCTGCCGGAGTGTGTATGCAGAAGGATGTCCTCGCATCGTCGGCGAGTTTTGCCGCCAACCGTGCCCGCGGCGCGGTGACGTTCGACGTGCATCTCGTGGATGGCCGCACCCGCCGCCGCCAGCTCGATGAATCCGGCTCGCTGCGCGTCCGCTTTCCCTCCCCCGAGGATGACGGACTGACAGCGATGTTCGTCAATACTGCGGGCGGTACGGCGGGCGGTGATCGTTTCGATATCGATATCACCGCAGGGGAAGGCACGCGGCTGACCATGACCACGGCCGCCGCGGAGAAGATCTATCGCTCCCACGGCCCGGACGCCGAACTCAACTTCGCCCTCAAGGCCGAGGCCGGCGCGCATCTGAGCTGGCTGCCGCAGGAGACCATCCTGTTCGATCAGGCGCGCACGATCCGCGGCATCGACATCGATCTCGCAGAGACCGCCACGCTGCTCCTCTGCGAGATCGTCGTCTTCGGCCGCACCGCCATGGGCGAAGCCATGCGCACCGGCTCCTTCATGGACCGCTGGCGCCTGCGCCGCGGCGGGCGGTTGGTTTTCGCGGAAAATGTTCGCCTCGATGGCGATATCGGCGCGAAACTGGCAAAGCCCGCAATCGCCAATGGCGGTCTCGCCATCGCCACTGCGCTGATCGTTCCCGGCGACGAGGTGCTTCTGGAGCGGCTGCGCGCGGTGGCGGAGCAGGCCGGCAGCGAAGTCGGCGTCTCGCTGTGGAACGGATTTGCAATGATCCGCATCTGTGCGCAAGATGCTGCAAAATTGAGGGCCGACATGATGGCGCTGCTGTCGCAATCGGGTGCGATGCTGCCGCGCATGTGGCTGAACTAATCATCAGGAATTGTCGATGAACCTGTCCCCTCGCGAGAAAGACAAGCTGCTGATCTCCATGGCCGCCATCGTGGCGCGCCGCCGGCTGGAGCGCGGCGTCAAGCTCAACCATCCCGAAGCGGTGGCGATCATCTCCGACTTCATCGTCGAAGGGGCCCGCGACGGCCGCACGGTGGCCGAGCTGATGAAGGCGGGTGCCGAGGTCATCACCCGCGACCAGTGTATGGCGGGCATCCCCGAAATGATCCACGACATCCAGGTGGAGGCAACGTTTCCCGATGGGACGAAGCTCGTCACCGTTCACGAACCAATTCGGTGAGACCATCATGATCCCCGGCGAAATGTTCATTCAGGACGGCGAGATCGAGCTCAATGCCGGCCGCAAGGCGATCACGCTGTCGGTCGCCAACACCGGTGACCGGCCGATCCAGGTCGGCTCGCACTATCATTTCTTCGAGACCAATCCGGCGCTGAAATTCGACCGCAAGAAAGCCCGCGGCATGCGCCTCGACATCGCCGCCGGCACCGCGGTGCGTTTCGAGCCCGGCCAGACCCGCGACGTGCAGCTGGTCGAACTTGCCGGTAAGCGCACCGTCTACGGCTTCCGCGGCGATGTGATGGGGAAGCTCTGACATGCCCGTAAAGATCAAGCGTTCCGTCTATGCCGACATGTTCGGTCCGACCACGGGCGATCGCGTGCGGCTCGCCGATACCGATCTCATCATTGAGGTGGAGAAGGATTTCACCATCTATGGCGAGGAGGTGAAGTTCGGCGGCGGCAAGGTGATCCGCGACGGCATGGGGCAGTCGCAGGCGACGCGTGCACAGGGTGCGGTCGACACTGTCATTACCAATGCGCTGATCGTCGATCACTGGGGCATCGTGAAGGCCGATGTCGCCATCAAGGATGGCATGGTCCATGCGATCGGGAAGGCCGGCAATCCCGACATCCAGCCCGGCGTCACCATCAATGTCGGTCCGGGCACCGATGTCATCGCCGGTGAGGGCAAGATCCTCACTGCCGGTGGCTTCGACAGCCACATCCATTTCATCTGCCCGCAGCAGATCGAGCATGCGCTTATGAGTGGCGTCACTTCGATGCTGGGCGGCGGCACCGGCCCGTCGCATGGCACCTTCGCGACCACCTGCACGCCCGGCCCGTGGCACATCGCGCGGATGATCCAGTCCTTCGATGCCTTCCCCGTCAATCTCGGCATCTCGGGCAAGGGTAATGCGGCCAAGCCCGCAGCCTTGGTGGAGATGATCAAGGCCGGCGCCTGTGCGCTGAAGCTGCACGAGGATTGGGGCACGACGCCTGCTGCCATCGACAACTGTCTCAGCGTCGCCGACGATCACGACATCCAGGTCATGCTGCATTCCGACACGCTGAATGAGTCCGGCTTCGTCGAGGACACCATCAAGGCCTTCAAGGGCCGCACCATCCATGCGTTTCACACTGAAGGCGCTGGCGGCGGCCATGCGCCCGATATCATCAAGGTCGCCGGCCTCAAGAATGTGCTGCCGTCCTCGACCAATCCGACGCGCCCGTTCACACGCAACACCATCGATGAGCATCTGGACATGCTGATGGTGTGCCACCATCTCGATCCGTCGATTGCGGAGGATCTCGCTTTCGCCGAGAGCCGCATCCGCAAGGAGACGATTGCCGCCGAAGACATCCTGCACGATCTCGGCGCGCTCTCGATGATGTCGTCAGACTCGCAGGCCATGGGCCGGCTCGGCGAGGTCATCATCCGCACCTGGCAGACCGCCGACAAGATGAAGAAGCAGCGCGGCTCCCTGAAGGAAGAGAAGGGCAACAACGACAATTTTCGCGTCAAGCGCTACATCGCCAAATACACGATCAATCCGGCCATCGCCCATGGCGTGTCGAAGCTGATCGGCTCGGTGGAGAAGGGCAAGATGGCCGATCTCGTGCTGTGGTCGCCGGCCTTCTTCGGCGTGAAGCCAGATCTTGTCATCAAGGGCGGCAACATCGTCGCTGCGCCGATGGGCGATCCGAATGCGTCCATTCCCACGCCGCAGCCGGTGCATTACCAGCCGATGTTCGGAGCTTTCGGCCGCGCGCTCACCGCGTCGTCGGTGGTGTTCACCTCGGGCGCCGCAGCCTCGTCAGGTCTCGCCAGGAAACTCGGTATCCAGAAGGCATTCTATGCGGTGGAAAATGTCCGCAGCGGCATCTCGAAAAAGAGCATGATCCATAATGGGGCGACGCCGAAGATCGAGGTGGATTCGGAGACCTATGAGGTTCGCGCCGATGGCGAACTGCTGACCTGCGAACCCGCCGAAGTGCTGCCGATGGCGCAGAGGTACTTCATGTACTAGGTCGTCAGTGCAAGCCCGTAGCCCGGGTGGAACGCAGCGTAACCCCGGGGAAATCAGTTTCAACTATCCCGACATCCCCGGATTACGCTGCGCTCCATCCGGGCTACACCCTCTTCAATCCCTGGCCATTTCCCCCTAATGTCCGCCCCGGCCTGTTCGAGCCACAACAACAAACCGGGAGGACTCCCCTTGATCTACGTCGTTGCCACTCTGTCCGTGAAACCCGAAGCCCGCGCCGAACTGATCGAAGCTGCCAAGGCCTGTATCGCTGAAACCCGCAAGGAGCCGGGCAACATCGCCTATGATCTCCATGAGAGCGTCACCAATCCGACCCGCATGGTGTTTGTCGAGCAGTGGGAAAATGCCGAGGCACTGGTGCCGCACCGGACGCAGGAACATATGAAGACGTTCGGCCGTGTTGCGGTGAAGTGCTTCGCCGCGCCGCCGAAGATTGAAATCATCACCCCGGCCGATGTCGTGGTGCGTTAATATGCGTCGTCATTGCGAGCCCTGACGAATTGGCAACGCCAATTCGTTTGGGCGAGGCAGTCCAGACAGCCAAAAGCAAGGCCTGGATTGCCTCATTGCAAATGCTCTCCGTGATGACGGCTTCCTTTGTAGACGAGAGAAAAACATGATCCGCGCGACAGCCGTTATTGGCCAATACAACTGGATTGAAGCGGCCATCGACACCGTCGTTCTCGACTTCGACGATCGTCATCGTCGTCGCATGGCGATGACGGGGACGCGCGGACTGGAATTCCTGCTCGATCTGGAAAACGCCGTCGCCTTGCGCGGCGGCGACGCCCTGGTGCTGGAAGATGGCCGCCGTGTCGAGGTGGTCGCAGCGCCCGAGCCGCTGATCGAGATACGCGGCACAGATCCCGGCCATCTGGTGCGGCTCGCCTGGCATCTCGGCAATCGCCACCTGCCGACGCAGATCATGGCAAAGGGCCTGCGCATTCGCCGCGATCATGTCATCGAGGACATGGTGAAGGGTCTCGGCGCGCGCGTCATCGAGATCGAGGCGCCGTTCGATCCCGAAGGCGGTGCCTATGCCCCCGCGCATCAGCCGCACGCCCATCTTGATCATGCCCATCACGATCACGGCCACAGCCATCGCGGTTGCAGCCACGATCACCACGGTCACGATCACCAAGGTCATGCGCATGGCAAGCACGATCATGGTCACGTCCATGACGAACATTGCGGCCATGATCACGACCATGGCCATCATCACGGGCATTCCCATGCTCATGGTCACAAGTAAGCCGGCGGACGCGTCACTGCCGACCGAGCCGACAACGCTGTCCGCCGCCGAGGGGGCGGCGCTGTACCGGTTGATGACCTGGTTGTCGCCGTCCTTTCCGGTCGGCGCCTTCTCTTATTCCAGCGGCATCGAATGGGCGGTGGAAGCCGGCGACATCACCGATGCCGCGTCCCTGCGGAGCTGGCTGTCCGCCATGCTGTCGGATGGCGGCGGCTTCTGTGACGGTGTCTTTCTCGCGCATATCCATCGCGCTGCGGGCGCCGGCGACCACAAGGCGCTGCGCGATATTACCGAACTTGCCAGCGCTTTCGCACCGTCGCGAGAGCGTCTCCTCGAAACATCCACGCAAGGCAAGGCCTTCATCGAGATCTCGCTGAACGCGTGGCCGCATGAAACGCTGCAGCAGCTGATTGCTGCTTGCGACGGTTCCATCGTCTATCCCGTGGCCGTCGGCCTCGTCAGTGCCGCCCACGGTGTGCCGCTCGCGCCCACCATGCATGCGTTCTTTCATGCGGTCGTCTCGAACTGGATTTCCGCCGGTGCGCGCCTCGTGCCGCTCGGCCAGACGGACAGCCAGCGCGTGCTGGCGGCGCTGGAGCCGGTGGTGGTGCAGACGGGCGAGCGTGCCATGGCCGCATCGCTCGACGATCTCGGCAGCGCGACCTTTCGTTCCGATATCGCGAGCATGCGTCACGAGACGCAATATACGCGGCTGTTTCGGTCATGACCTTGCAAACCGCCACACACTCATTTGCCGTCACCCGGCTTGACCGGGTGACCCAGTACACACTGCCGTTCGTGTATTCTCACGGAGGTCGGCGTCTACTGGATCCCCGTTCCACACGCGCCATCGGCGCGCTAGGCGGGCATGACAGCCAGCGTGACGAATGCCATTCCTCTCTCACTTCAGCGAGCAACTGACATGTCCACCTCTCACGGTCCTCTTCGCGTCGGCATCGGCGGCCCGGTCGGCTCCGGCAAGACCGCGCTGATGGATCTGCTCTGCAAGACCATGCGCGAGCGCTACGACATCGCGGCGATCACCAACGACATCTATACGAAATGGGATGCCGAATATCTCGTGCGCTCCGGCTCGCTGACGCCGGATCGTATTGCGGGTGTCGAGACCGGCGGTTGTCCGCATACGGCGATCCGCGAGGATGCCTCGATGAATCTCGCTGCCGTCGCGGACATGCGCGCAAAGTTTCCCAATCTCGATCTGGTGCTGATCGAATCCGGCGGCGACAATCTCGCCGCTACGTTTTCACCCGAACTCGCCGACATCACCATCTATGTCATCGACGTCTCGGCCGGCGACAAGATCCCGTCCAAGGGGGGGCCTGGCATCACGCGCTCCGATCTCCTTGTCATCAACAAGGTCGATCTCGCGCCGCATGTCGGCGCATCGCTGGAAAAGATGGATACGGACTCCAAGCGCATGCGCGGCATCCGTCCGTTTGTCATGACGAATATGAAAACCCAATCTGGTCTCGACACCATCATCGCCTTCATCGAGGCCAAGGGGGGGCTGAAGGCACAGGCCGTCGCCTAGTCCCACGCGCATAAGTTGGTCGGTAACACGCGGGGATTGCGCTGTGCGCAATCTCTTAAGCCTGTTTGCGGACGCCGCGCGTCGATGTAAGAAAGTTCCATATTTCGGGAACTATTTTGTCCTGACGTGATTTGCATACTCCTAGGCCGCTGAACCGGCAGTATTCCTCACATTCCGAGTGGGCGCGTGGTCCGGCTGGGTTTCATCATCGCTTTTCTGGCATTGATCGGGGTGGGCCTATCCGGCTTCGCGGCCTATCGCGTGCACGATCAGGAGCTGGCGATCGAGAACATCGCGCTGGCGCGGGGCGTCGATATCCATGCCAGCCTGGTGCAGGAGCGCCTGACCGAACGCGAGCTTCTTGCGCGGGTCGCTGCCGGCCTGTTCCGCTCGCCGACGGTGATGAAGGCGGACATGCTGAAGCCGTTGCGCGCGTCGATCTATGCCTTCAAAACCGATTTCGTGATGGCGGGCTGGATCGCACGCCTGCAGCCCAGTGAATTCGCCAGCGCTGCGGCCGATCTCGCGGCTGCCGGTTATCGCAATCCGACGATCCGCAATTTCGACGATACGCCGCTGGACGCTCAGCTCGGCACCCAGCCTCTCGACGTGCTGATGGATCTCGAACCACGCAATTCCGTGACCGAGGGGTTTGCCGGCCGCGCGCTCAACAATTCGCGCGTGATGGGGCCGACCATCGCCCGCGCCAATGAGGAAGGCCGCCCCGTCGCTTCCGATCCGACGCCGCTGCAGCGGGAGAACGGGCCGCTCGGTGTGGTGCTGGTCACGCCGGTGCTGCCCGAGGGCAGCACGACGGCCGCAGGCTTCGTCTCGTTCTCCTATGAGCTCGGCCCGCTGATGCTGGCCAATGATGAGATGTCTCTGTTCTCGGTGGCGCTGAAGGATCCGCGCGTGCCCGATGGCGAGATCGTCGCCGATGACGATGGCAATGTCCGTGCACGCGGGCTGGTCGCCAATGGTCCCTCGCTGGCAATCCTGCGGACCGTGAGTTTCGGCGGCCGCGACTGGTCGCTCGGCTACTATCCGAAAGTGGACACCGATCTGCGTGCGCGCCGCACCGCGCTTTTCGTTGGCGGCATCGGCCTCGCGCTCACCGCGATCATCTGCGGCATGTTCGGCTATGTGTCCTATAGCAATATCCGCTTGCGCCGCGAGGTGGAGATGCGGATCGGCTTCGAGCGACGGCTCACGGCGGTTATCGATGAACTCAATCATCGCGTGAAGAACATCCTCGCGGTGATCCAGTCCATCGTCACGCGCACGCTGCGCCACGGCTCGGATATGGACAGCGCGCGCGATCTTCTCATCGGCCGTATCCACGCCATGTCGCATGTGGTGTCGCTGCTCAGCGAGAGCCAGTGGCAGGGTGTGCCACTGAAGGGGCTGTTCGAAGCGCGTGCCATTCCGCATGCAGACCGCATCGCGGTGCAGGGGCCGGACGTCACCGTCAGTTCGCGGGCGGCGCAAAGTCTGGCGCTGCTGTTCTTCGAGCTTGCCTCCCATTCGGATGAAGGCCTGTCGCTGGTCGGCAAGCATCCGCACATCGTCGCGCATTGGGAGGTCATTGGAGATGACAATGGCGGACAGTTCCATTTCCGCTGGGAAGAGTTCAACACCAGTGAGGCGACGCGGCGTGCGGATTCCGATTTCGGCGCCGTGCTGCTCGATCGCGTTGCGCCGGAAGCGCTCGGCGGTCACGCGAAGCGCTATTTCACCGAAGTCTCCTATGTCTATGAGCTCACCGCGCCAATGGAGACAGTGATCGACATGACCGAACGCGACCGCACCGAAGCGTTGGCGCGGCCGGTACGGTAAAGCTCCCGTAGGATGGGTTGAGCGCAGCGAAACCCATCACCACGCGCGCAAGAGCCGATGGGTATCGCTGCACTCGACCCATCTTAAACATAAAAGAACGGCCGCCGAAGCGACCGCCTTTGAGTTGATCGACTGAACTCCGGGCCTAGCCGCCCGAGCCGCCGATAACGGCACGCACGGTATCGTCCGGGCCGAAGTCTTCCGCGCCATCCACATAGAGCAGGGCGCTGAGCTTGGAGCGCGCGCGGTTGACGCGGCTCTTGATGGTGCCGACGGCGCAGCCGCAGATCGTGGCAGCGTCCTCGTAGGAGAAGCCCGATGCACCCACCAGGATGAGCGCCTCGCGCTGGTCCTGCGGCAGTTTGTCGAGCGCCGCACGGAACTCCTCGAATTCCAGATGCGCATTCTGCGACGGCTGTGTCTTCAGCGTCTTGGCATAGCTGCCATCGGCATCCTCGACCTCACGCCGACGCTTGCGATAGTCGGAGCGAAACAGATTGCGCAAAATGGTGAACAGCCACGCCGGCAAGTTGGAGCCGACCTGGAAACTGTCGATATTCGCCAGTGCGCGCAGCAGCGTTTCCTGCACGAGGTCGTCGGCGCGATCGCCGTTACCGGAGAGTGAGATGGCGAAGGCGCGCAGGCTCGGAACCGACGCCAGAATGTCGTCGCGGAGAGAATCAGTGAGAGGCATTATTCCCCTCCTTCTTTTTTACCCAGATCGCCGGCCAACTGAGCCTGGGCCTCGGCCCCGTCCAGTTTCCGGATCATGTCCGCGAACCTGTCTGGTACGCCTTGGCGCACCACATCGTCGTACATCGCACGAAGCTGATGCCCGATCCGGGACTGGATTTCGGCGTTCAATCCGCCCTTAGGCTTCACATCTTTCATGACCCGTTCCACATTCCCCAGAAGATCTAGCCCCTGGTTTTTTGAGAAATTTTCTTGATTTTTGAAGCCTTTGCGGCGTTTCTTGCTGTTCTAATGCGGAGATCAGCCGAAAGTTCCGGCGCGATGGAACTTTTCGTGGGGGCACGGCGTAGTCTGTCATATTCAGGCGCCGGGGCGCGTGCCGGTACCTCTTGACGGTGTCAGGGGAGGAACCGCGCAAAAGAACAGGATTGGAGTGGGGATGTCCCGATCACAGCTCGTTGCTGAACATTTGCCGCTGTTGCGGCGCTATGCCCGTGCGCTTACGGGCAATCAGGCCTCGGGCGACGCATATGTCGGCGCCATGCTTGAAGCGCTGCTGCAGGATGCGTCGCTGCTCGACGAACGCCATGGCCCGCGGGCGGGCCTGTTCCGTCTGTTCACGCAGATCTGGAATTCAGTATCGATGAACGACGATGCGGAAGTGGTGCCGGTGCAGGCATCGGAGAAACGCATCTCCAACATCACGCCGCTGCCGCGCCAGGCTTTCCTGCTGTTGTCGCTCGAAGGTTTCTCGGAAGAGGAAGTGGCCTTCATTCTCGACACCGATGTCACCGAGGTGCGCGGATTGGCTGACACCGCCGGCCGCGAAATGGCCGCGGAGATTGCGACCGACGTGCTCATCATCGAGGACGAGACCTTCATCGCGATGGATCTCGAAAGCCTGGTGAAGAATCTCGGCCACAATGTCATCGGCGTCGCCCGCACCCATGCAGATGCGATTGCGCTGGCGCAGAACAAGAAGCCTGGCCTGATCCTCGCTGACATCCAGCTCGCCGACGGATCGTCCGGTCTCGATGCGGTGAACGAATTGCTGCGCACCTTCCAGGTACCGGTGGTGTTCATCACCGCCTATCCCGAGCGCTTCCTCACCGGCGAGCGCCCGGAGCCGGCCTTCCTGATCTCGAAGCCGTTCCAGCCCGCCATGGTCTCGGCCGTGGCCAGCCAGGCGCTGTTCTTCCAGCGCAACTCGAAGAACCGCAGCGCCAAGGCGTCGTAAGCGGATCGGATGTAGTCAGAGACGAGAACGGCCGGAGCGATCTCCGGCCGTTCTTTGTTGTCATGTCATTCGTTGTCACGTGGGCTTGTAGCCCACAGCATCCATGACTTTCTGCCACTGCACCATGTCGTTGCTCAGCCGCTCGGTGAATTGCTTCGGCGTCGACGTCTCGACCTCGAGACCCAGCTCGGCCAGCCGCTTCCTGATCTCGGGGAGTTCGAGTACCGGCCGCAGCTCATTGCCCCAGGCCTCGACGATATGCGGCGGCGTGCCTGCTGGCGCGAAGAAGGCATACCAGCCGGACAGCTGAAGATTCGGAAAGCCGAGGCTGGCGCCCGTGGGCAGGTCAGGCGCCGATGCGGTCGGCCGGCTGCCCGACGTCACCAGAATCTTCACCACGCCATTGCGATGATGATCGATGAAATCGGTGATGGACCCGCATCCGCCGGTGATGTGACCGCCCTGCAGGTCGGACACCAGCGGTGCCGCGCCGCGATAGGCGACAGCTTCGAGCGGGCGGCCGACCGCCTGGCCGATCATCAGGCCAAAGAAGTGTGTGCTCGATCCCATCGCCGTGGAACCGAATGATGCCCGCGTCGGGTTCTTCTTCAGCCATTCCACATATTCCGCCAGCGTGTTGACGCCGATGGTCGGCGACACGCAATAGACTGTCTGCAGCGTCCCGGCCATGGTGATCGGCGCCATGTCGGCCTGTGGATCGAATGGCACGGCCACCATCGAGAGTTTCTGCATCACGGTGGCAGACGGCATGTAACAGATCACACTGCCATCGGTTGGGCTGGTCTTCAGTGTCGCGCCGGCGACCGTGCCGGATGCGCCCACCTTGTTCTCGATGACGATATTGCGCCCGGTACGCTGGCGTAGCGGCTCTGCGATCAGCCGTGCCATCACGTCGGTCCCGCCGCCAGCGGGGAAACCGACCAGCAATCTGATGGGTTTATCGGGCAGCGCTGTCTGGGCGCGCAGCACTTGCGGAGCGAGAAGTGCGGATACACCCAGAATCAGAGACGTTCGACGCGTAATCGCCGTGGTCATTACATTCCTCCCTGTTGTTTTTCTTTTTGCCACCAACGCTTCGTGTTGCGATGCGAAGGCGTGCGAATTCGCAGTTTTGTACTGCGATCTCCGCGATTGGAGGCTAGCGAGCGCCGTGTCCGCGAACAAGCTCTTGCGTGCTCTGTCGAGTGCTGAGGAGCCGCAACCCTCAGCCATCGTTCGCCACCGCGAAGTGTAGGGTTGAGTTTCTAGCTTTATTCAAAATCGAATTTCAAAACTGGAATTCATTCAACACGACTGAATTGCAGCCTTTGCGCATGGACGCGTCGCGTCGCGTGCTGCAAAGACGCGAACGCATTTTGCATGTTTCGTGGGCTGGGCAGATCATGAGTGAAGAACAAAACCTGCGGCGCCGTCTGGCAGCCGAACCCTTTGACGTATTCCGGCGCGTGCCATTGCTCGGGCGGATCATGATCGCGGTGCGCGACGAAGGCGTCGTGCTCGAGCGGATCGGCGTGGTCGAACGCGTCGAGCGCGATGGCAATATGCTGTTCACCGTCGGCAAGGCGCATGACAGCGAGATCGATATCGGCAGGGTGTCTGCGGTCGTCGTCGATTACTCGAGCCAGATGAAGGACA
Source organism: Pseudomonadota bacterium (assembly GCA_023449855.1). Taxonomy (GTDB): domain Bacteria; phylum Pseudomonadota; class Alphaproteobacteria; order Rhizobiales; family Xanthobacteraceae; genus Tardiphaga. Next base: position 19,878 of record JAEXHR010000152.1, read on the forward strand.
AGGTGCTGCCGCGCATCGAGTTTCGGAATGCGGCTGAAAACGTGATCTTCAGCGTCGTCGGCCTCGAAGGCGCAGAGCCGTTCGAGGTCGGGCTGAAGATCTTCGAAGGCACCGGTGAGCCGCTATTGTCCAGGCCTGCAACCGGCGATGAACCCGCAAGGCTCGATGCCGCCGATGCCGGCATGCAGCCGCTGCGGGCGGCGCGCGAGGCTGAAGCCGAGATCACCGTCGAGATGCAGCGCCCCGGCGTCACCCAGCGCTGGCGCGGGCTGTTGCCGGAGATCAATCCGGCCATGGGTTTCATCAACATCATCACATCTGATTTTCATCTCCACCTGCGCGGCGGCGATGTGAAGCATTGGCAGCGCAGCGTGCCGGCCGCTGACGGCACCGTCGAATTGACGGCGATCGGCGCGGATGGTGCATCGCTCGGTCTGTTCCTGCGCGGGCCATCCAGCGCATTCGGAGCGACGTGATGGTCGCGGCGACAGCGCAACTCGATCATCCGCGCGCCTGCTGGCTCGATCCGGCAGACGGGCGCGTTCGCGATGAACGCGAACTGCTGACCGCGATGGCCGACAGGCAGGTCGTGTTGCTCGGCGAGACCCACACGGTCCCCGAGATCCATCGCTGGCAATTGCATGTCGCCACGGTGCTGCGTTTCCTGCGTCCGAATATCGCGGTGGGATTCGAGATGTTTCCGCGCCGGGTTCAGCCGGTGCTCGATGAATGGATCGAAGGCGGACTCAGCACCGAGGCGTTCCTTGCGAAAGTGGAGTGGGAGACAGTCTGGGGATTCGCTGCCGAGCTTTATTTGCCGCTGTTCCACTTCTGCCGCCGCCACCGTGTCCAGATGCTGGCGCTGAATTGTCACCGGCCGCTGGTGACGCGTGTGGGCAAAGACGGGTGGGATGCGATCCCGGAGGCCGAGCGCGACGGTCTCACGCCGTCGGCGCCGGCCACATTGGCCTATCGCCGCTATCTCGCCGCGCTTCGTGTCGGCCGTCCTGCGGCGGGCGAGATCGATACGTCGGCAGTCACCGATCGCTTCGTTCGTGCGCAACAGACATGGGATCGCGCCTTCGCCTGCAATATCGCGCGGGCGCTGGATGTCGCCGATCCGCCGCTGGTGATTGGCATCATCGGCCGCGGTCATCTCGAATACGGTCATGGCACGCCGTATCAGTTGCGCGATCTCGGTGTGTCCTCCATCGGCGTGCTGCTGCCGACGGCGTCGGCCTGCCACGATCCCGCGTCGATGACCGGTATTGGAGATGCGGTGTTTCGGCTCGATGAGCCCGAGCCGGAAATCGTGCCGCCGAAAATGGCTGAGATGATCGCCGAGGCGCGCCGGAAGACGGCCAATACTTAGATAAAGAATAAGTATAGATAAGTAATTATATGTATTCTTGCTCCATATATGTTTGATGTCGGTCAATATTGAGGCGATTTATTTGACTCTGTGACGGTATATTTCGAAAACCCCGGCGTCCAATACTTGATTTGACGTCGGGGGCTACATGAAGATCAGGAATGCCGCGCAGAACATCGCCATGCGCGGGACTGCGCTACTCGCCATCACATTGCCTTGGGTGCTTGCTGGCACCGCCCATGCGCAGAGCACCGAAGAGCAGAAGCGGCAGCAGGCGGCAGAGCGGATTGCGGCGAGCTACGGGGTGATGCTCGACGAGATCAGCGTCTATGCCGATCGTAACGCTCGCCAGGTGCTGAACCTGTCGCAGAACGTCACCGTGATCGGCCGCAAGGAGCTCGACGATCGGATGGTCCGCGACGTGCAGGATCTCGTGCGCTACGAGCCGGGCATTACCGTTGGCAAAACCACGTCATCGGTCGATCCGTTCGGCAATCTCGCCGGCTTCACCATCCGCGGCGTCTCGAACAACCGCGTTCAGATGCTGATCGACGGCACCCGCGTGATCGAGAGCATCGTCGATGGCAATCGCGACTTCATCGACATGTCGAATCTCAAGGCTGTGGAAATCATGCGCGGTCCGGCCGGAGTGATGTGGGGCGCCGATGCACTGGGCGGTGTGGTCGCTTTCGTTACCAAGGATCCCGAAGATTATCTGAAGGGCCGTAATTTCGGCGGCCAACTCGATACGACCTACGATTCCTACGACAAGAGCTGGGTCAAGACCGGTACGACGGCGTTCCGCTTCGGCGACTTTGCCGCGATGATCAGTGCGTCGCAGCGTAGCTATAGCGAAGGCACCTTGTCCAAGGCGCGCGCCGATGGCGGCATCTATGGTTGTCCGCGGCCTGCGGAAGCGATCCGCTGCAATCAGCTCAATCCGCTCGATGGCGACGATGTCAGTGTGCTCAACAAGTTGGTGTGGACGCCGGACAACCAGAATGAGGTCAAATTCACTGCCGACTTCCTGCGCAAGAATGCGGATGTCGATCAGCGGCTGGATCTCGGCCTGCAATCGACCGGCATCACCAATCTGAGCTATCTGCGCAATCAGATCCAGAGCCGCGAACGCTACACGCTGGCCCACAAATACACGCCGAATGCGGGTTGGATCGACCAGATCAAATGGCAGGTGTCGCATTCGGATCAGGAACGCGACTTCACAGGCATCCGCCAGCGTCGCCTCGCCAATGGTCAGTTCGACCGGCTCGACTTCCTGCTGGATTACCGGGAACGGTTCACGGAAGGTGACATCCAGTTCAACTCGTCATTCGACACGCCTTGGGCCCGACATGCGTTCACCTATGGTGTCTATGCCAGCGTCGCGGAGACTGACTATCAGCGCCGCGACACGACGACCAACCTGAATACCGGAGCGGTGACGATCGCCAATGCTGGTGGTTTCAATTTCGCGAATGCGACCACCACGCGTATCGACGGTTTCATCCAGGATGAAATCTCGCTGCTCAACGATCGCTGGAAGCTGACGCCCGGTGTGCGTTACGCCACCTACGAACTCGATCCACGGCCGGACCCGTTCTACCGCGTCGTCGCGGGCAAGGAGCCGCGTGAGGTCCAGAGCGAAAAACTGGTCAAGCAGTTCGGCTCGGTGTTCAAGCTCGACGAGAACTTCTCGCTGGTCGGCCGTTACGCTGAAGGCTTCAAGATGCCGACCTCGCAGCAACTGTATACGTCGCTGCCCGGCGGTGCGGGCACCAATATGGATCTGGTGCCCAACCCCAGTCTGCGTCCGGAAGAGGTCAAGAGCTATGAAATCGGCCTGCGCGGCCAGTTCCAGCAGGGCTTTTTCACCGTCACCGTGTTCAAGTCCGACTACACCGACTTCATCCAGAATTTCGTCAATACGCCGAGCATTAATTTCCCCGGCCTGTTCGATCTGACCTATGCCAACCTGTCGAAGGTGAATCTGCTCGGCTTCGAATTCGCGACCGAATATCACTTCACCGATTACTGGAGCGCCAACCTCGCGGTGGCCTACACGCAGGGCACGCAGAAGGCGACCGCGACCAGCGCGGAAACCGCCTTCGACGGCACGACGCCGTTCTCCGGCGTGGTAGGCGTGCGCTACAATGACCGGCCAAATGGTTTCGATGCACAGTTGATCTCGACCTGGTCGGCCGGTGCATTGTCGCGCAGCGATCCCACCTATTATCGTCCGGACAGCTACATCGTGTTCGATGCGATCGTCGGCTATCGGCCGCAGATGGCTCCGGGCCTGACGCTGCGGGCCTCGGTCCTCAATATCGGCGACACCCGGTATTTCCCGTCGCTCACGGGAAACACCACCTACACGAACACGGCATCGGCCGCCGTCGCCATGGGCAATCCGATCGAACTGCGTACAGCTCCGGGCCGGACGTTCAAGTTGGGCGCCAGCTACGCGTTCTGATCCAGCGCACCACACAGTGAGACGGAGCCGGTGCCTTCAGGCTCCGGCTCTTCGTGATGCAATTTCAACGGAAAAGTTCATGCGCGATATTCTCAGGCAGATCTGGCGCTTCGTCTGGATCGCCTCCACCGGACCGGGGCGTTATCTCAGTCTGCTCCTGCTTGCGGTTATCATCGCGTGCCAGCTCGCGGCCATTCAGGTGACGCTGCGGCAGGTGCAGTGGAGCGCAGACTTCTTCAACGCGCTGCAGAGGATAGACGCACAGGCGGCCGTAGCCCAGATCGGCGTCTTCGCGATCCTGATCGTGATTTCCGCATCGCTCTATCTGGTCTCGCGCTATTGCAAGCGCCTGCTCCAGTTCCGCTGGCGCCAGCGCTTGTCGGAAGCATTGCTCGATCACTGGACGATCACGAAAGCCTACTGGTTCCTGCATCCCAGTCTCGGACCGGAGAAGAGCATCGACAATCCCGATCAGCGCATCGCCGAAGATTGCAGCATGTTCCCCGAATTCATCCTCGGCGGTCATGACGGTGCCGGGCGGGCTGGCGTACTCGATTTCATCATGAGCCTGATCGGGCTTGTCTCCTATGTCATTCTGCTCTGGCAGCTCTCGACCTTCGCGCTGCAATTCTCGCTGTTCGGATTTGAGGTAGAGATCCCGCGCTACATGGTCTGGGCCGCGCCGGTCTATGTGTTGCTGTCCACCGCGCTCACCCATCTGCTCGGGCGCCAATTGCCGGGGCTTCTGATGGAGGAGCAGCGGCGCGAGGCGGATTTCCGTTTTGCGCTGGTCAATCTGCGCGAGAATGCATCGGCGATCGCATTGTCCGACGGCGATACGGCCGACAGGAAGGTGATCGCGAATCGATTCAACGATCTGTTCGGCGTCTGGCGCCGCGTGATCCGGCGAGAATTCATCTACGGCATGTTCACGCGCCCCTATTTCCAGAGTGTGCTGCGGATTCCCACATTTCTGGCGCTCCCCGCGTTTCTTGCTGGGAAGGTCACTTTGGGCGGCCTGACGCAACTCGCGGCAGCCTTCGGCAATGTGGTGACCACGCTGTCGTGGCTGATCTTCAACTATAAATTCATGTCCGATCTGGTTGCGACCACGAGCCGTTTGCAAGGTTTCATGGATGCGAGCGCTGGCGCAGCGCGTCCGGCCGGGTCGTTGCAACGAAACGTTTCCGCGGGGAATGAACTCGATATCCGCGACCTCTGCATTCGCGCACCAGATGGCCGCACGTTGCTCAACATTCCGTCGTTGTCGGTCGCACGAGGCGAGACGCTGTGGCTGAGCGGCGCGTCGGGGCTCGGCAAGAGCACGCTGCTGAAGGCGCTAGCGGGGCTCTGGCCGCAGGCGGATGGCCGCATCGCTTTGCCCGCAGGCAAGCTCGTCTTCATGCCGCAGCAGGTCTATATGCCGCTCGGCTCGCTGCGGGATGCCGCGGTCTATCCCGCCGATCCCGACGGCGTCCCCGCTGCGACAGTGGAGCGCCTGCTGCGTGCCGTCGGTCTCGGTGCCCGGCTCGATGCGGGCGACGACAATGCCAGCGGCCTGTCTGTCGGCGAACAGCAGCGTCTGGCCATCGTGCGCTTGATTGTCGCGAAACCGGACTGGGTATTCGCGGACGAGGCCACCAGCGCGCTCGACCTCGAGTCCGAGCGCGGCGTGATGTCCTTGCTGCGGCATGAGCTGCCGCAGGCGACGATCGTGTGGATTGCCCATCGCAGTCCGCACGGACTGGCCGATGTCAGGCGTGTCGTGCTGGGCGAGAGTGGGGCGGCCGGGGACGAGGGAACCCGGTCGCTGTGCCTTGGTGTTGCCTGACCTGCATCGCGATCCGTGGCCCGCGCCTACCGCGCCTCGATCGCCTGCTGGATGCAGCGCGCGAGATCGGCAGCCTCGAAAGGTTTGCCGAGCACGCAGAGTTCCGTGCCGAGGCGCTGGCGCACCTGCTGCTCGGAGGCGGCGGTGATGAAGATCACCGGCGTGTCGTCGCGGCCGGCACGCATCGCCTCATAGAGGTCGATGCCGGTCATGCCCGGCATTTCCACATCGGTGACGACGCAGGCCACGCGCGCGCCAGAGGCCAGATAGGCCTGCGCGGATTCGAAACTCGTGACCTTAAATCCGAGCGATCGCAGCAGGCTTTCGAGGCTGCGGCGGACCGACGCGGAATCGTCGATGATCGCGATGGACTGTTTTGATTGCAACGTCATCTCCACCCGGCGGCTGTGACAGCGACCCCAGTGTTGAGCCGTTTCGATGTGCAATCTGCCAAATTTCGCCTCGCGGCGACATCATACTGTGGTTTATCGGGCGGTACCCGGCGCTGGTTTGATGCCCATCGCCTCGGCCATCTTCACCAGCGAGGCGAAGGAACGCGCTTCCATCTTCTTCATCATCTTGCCGCGATGGATTTTCACCGTGATCTCGCTGAGATGAAGTTGCGCGGCGATCTGCTTGTTCAGCAGTCCCGCGGTCGCCAGTCCGAGAATCTCGCTCTCGCGCGGCGACAGCGTCGCATAGCGCGCCTTGATGTCGGCGATACTGTCGCGGGCCTCGCGCGCCGCGCGGTCGCGCTCAACCGCGCCGGCCACGGCGTCGAGCATTTCCTGATCGCGAAACGGCTTTGGCAGGAAGTCCACCGCGCCGGCTTTCATGGCGCGCACCGTCATCGGCACGTCCGCATGGCCGGTCATGAACACGATCGGCGTCGTGTTGCCGAGATCGGCGAGCTTCTTCTGGAAATCCAGCCCGCTAACGATCGGCAGCCGGATATCCAGCACCAGGCAACTGGCCCGCTCCAGTTCGTCGCTTTCCAGCAGCTCGACCGCGGAGGCGGCATAGGCCACCTCATAGCCCACCGAGCGCAGCAGGCTGCCGACCGCGTTGCGGATCGCGGCTTCGTCGTCGACGATGACGACCATCGGGGCTTCCTGGTCTTTAGGCAACGGCGGTGGATCCTGTTTCGTCCGCCGTCGGTATCATGAAATGAAAACTGGTTCCACCATCCCCATGGCGCTCGGCCCATATGCGTCCGCGATGGGTCTCGATGATCGAGCGCGAGATAGACAGGCCGATGCCCATGCCTTCGCTCTTGGTGGTGAAGAACGGTGCAAACAGCCGCTGCATGTCGCCATCGGAAATGCCCGCGCCGCTGTCGCTGACGGTGACGCGGATGCCGCCTTGCGCATCGAGCGCGGTCTGCAGCCGTAGCTCCTTGGTGGGCGAAGCCTTCATGGCATGAATGGCGTTGTTGACGAGATTCATCGTCACCTGCTGCAATTGCACGGCATCGCCGGAGATATCGGGTAGCTCCGGCGCCAGATCGAGCATTGCCGCGATCTCGTGATCGACGAGATCGCGCCGCGCCATTGCGTGCACCTGCGTGACGATGTCGTTGAGATCGACCGGGCTGCGCGTGGTCTCGCCCTTCACCGAGAGCGAGCGCAGCCGCTGGATGATCTGCGCGGCCCTGCGGCCCTCATTCACGGTTTCTTCGATACAGCTGCGCACCTCGCCCAGATCCGGTTCGTCGCGCCCGAGCCAGCGCAGCGCCGCCTCGCCATTGGTCACCACAGCGGCGAGCGGTTGATTGACTTCATGGCCGATCGAAGCCGTCAGCGCGCCCAGCGTGGCGATGCGCGACACGCGGGTGAGTTCAGCGGCGCTCTGTTGCAGAGCCTTCTCCGCGTCGATTTGCGCCGTGACGTCGAGTGCGCTGATCAGCACCGAGCGCGTGCGATCGGTCGGAAAGGTTGCGGTGACGATGATCTCGCGTCGCGAACCGTCGGTGGCGCGGACGGCGCTTTCGATGGTGAAGGACTGCCGCCCCTCCAGATAGGCCAGGAGGATCTCGCGAAACGCGACGAGCGATTCCGGCAGGCGTGCCGCAGCCCAGGAGGCCGATGCATGTGCGGCGCTGAGATCGCCGATCAGGAAACGTGCGGAGTCGTTGGCATCGATGGTCTTCAGACTATGCAGGCAGCGTTTGAGAAAATCCTCATCCCGGGTCAGGTGGTCCCGAAGTTGCGCCAGGCCGTGGACCAGGATCGGTGCGCAGGCCTCGACGGCTGGCGCGTAGTCCTGCTCCCAGATGGCGACGCTGGTGCTCTGGAAGATGTTGCGATAGCGCTCCTCGCTCCGCCGCAGTTTCGCATCTGCCATGCGAATCTGCACGCACAGCACGGCGGCGATGGTGATCGCCAGCACGCTGACCACACAGCGCAGCAATGGCCCTTCCTCGGTATCGCGGGCATGACCGATGAGATAACCGGCGATCGTCAACGCCACGCAGCCGACAGCGATCAGGACGATGCCCTTGAGCCCGGCAAACCGCAGCGACATCAGCAGCACGACGATATAGAGCGCCGCTACGGCAATGCCGAGCGGACTGAGCACGTCGAATGCGAAGATCACCGCGGTGAGCACGGCCGTCGTCGCCATCATGATGGCGCGCGTTGGCCCATGCGTTTCCTCGAGACTTGCAACAGCCGCGAAACGGCGCTCGGCGGACGACGGGCTGGCTTTTGGCGAGGACATCGTTTGAATCCATAAACCTTCGTATATGCGGGTCTAACCTTGGTTTCCCGAATGTCTATTCAGGTAGAATAGCCGCATCGATCAAAAGCGCTCACCTTCGCACCATCGAAACAACGACGTTTCGACCGGCTTTCACCGCCCGAAGGAGAGACTGACATGCTTCTCGATTCCCAGCCTGCCCACGTCAACTGGACATCCGTCGAGGTCGCCGCCAACGTCGCACATTCCTTGGCGGTGTCGCAGCTCCTGCTGGATGCACAAAAAGTCATCGCCTCCGACACTCCCGCAGCCCTGCGCTGCATCGAGCGTGCGGTCTCGCTGCTCGGCACGCCCGCCGCCTCTGCCATTCATGCACCTGCCCGCGGTGGTCTGGCGCGCTGGCAGATCGAGAAGATCAAGCGCCACATTGAAGCGAATCTGGAGGAGTCGATTCAGGTCGCGGAGCTCGCCGCCATCGCGCGTCTGAGCAGCGGCTATTTTTCGAATGCTTTTAAAGTGAGCTTCGGCCAGTCTCCTCATGCCTATATCGTCTCCCGTCGGCTGACCCGCGCCAAGGAGCTGATGACCTCCAGCGAAATGTCGCTCTGTGACATTGCGATCGATTGCGGCTTCTCCGATCAGGCGCATTTGTGCCGGCAATTTCGCCGCGCCACGGGCGCCAGCCCCAATGCCTGGCGTCGCAGTCAGGGTGTCGACGCCGGGCATACGCCGCTTCAGCTCAACGCGGCGTGACGATCATGGATCAGTCGCCTCCGGTCACGCCGGCGTCCCAGCCGTCGCCTCAAACGGATGCCGTCTGGTTACGCCTTGCCCCCTCTGTCGTGGCCATCGCCATTGCGCTGGCCTGTATCGTGGTCGCCGCCCTGAGCTGGGATCGCTGGATCGGTGAATGGCCGGTTCAGTCCACCGACGATGCCTATGTGCGTGCCCAATTCACGCAGCTGAGCAGCCGTGTCGCCGGCGCCGTGAAGAGCGTCCCGGTGAACGACTTCCAGCATGTGAAGGCCGGCGATCTGCTGCTGCAGATCGACCCCGCTGACTATCTCGCCCAGGTCGCTCAGGCCGAGGCCGGCCGGGCGGCAGCCAAGGCCACGCTCGACAATCTCGCCAATCAGATCGACGCCCAAAAGGCCCTCGTTGCGCAGGCCGAGGCGCAGCGGGTTTCGGCCGCGGCGCTCGCCGTCGAGGCGGGGCAGGAGCAGCAGCGCCAGCAGGCCTTGGTGCAGACCCAGTCCGGCACCGTGCAGAAGCTGCAGCAGGCGACGGCGGCCTATGACAAGGCCCAGGCCGATGTGAAAGCGAGCGATGCCGCCATCGCCGCGCAGAAGCAGCAGCTCGCCGTGCTCGAAGGCACGCGGCAGCAGCGCGCTGCCGAACTGCAGGGCGCCGACGCAGCATCGCAGGCCGCACGGCTTCGCCTCGGCTATACCAGGATCACGGCGCCGTTCGATGGCGTCGTCAGCGAGCGTCAGGTGCAGCCGGGCGACTATGTCAATATCGGCAGCAATCTCATCGCTGTCGTGCCGCTGCCGAACGTCTATGTGATTGCCAATTACAAGGAGACGCAGTTGCGGCGCGTCCGTCCGGGGCAGCGCGTCGAGATCGAGGCCGATACGTTTTCCGGGCAGACCCTCGCCGGCCATGTGGAGCGCATCGCGCCCGCGTCCGGCTCGCAATTCGCGCTGCTGCCGCCGGACAATGCCACGGGCAATTTCACCAAGGTCGTGCAGCGCATCCCCGTCCGTATCGGGTTCGATGGCGATCAGCCATTGGTGGATCGTCTGCTGCCGGGCATGTCGGTCACCACGCACATTCATGTCACCGGCGGCGATGCGGGCAAGTCCGATGGCGCAAGATAACGCCATCGGCGCCGGACCGGTCTCGGCGGGCGCCATCGCGCCGCGGCCGATCTTCGCGGTTGGCGCAGTGCTGCTCGGCTCGTTCCTGGCGAATTTCGACAGCCGGCTGTTCTCCATCGCGCTGCCGGATCTGCGCGGCGCCTTCTCGCTCGGCTTCGATCAGGCCTCCTGGCTCAGCACGGCCACCACGGCGATGCAGATCCTGATCGCGCCGGCGGTGGCCTGGCTCGCCACGGCCTTCGGCCTGCGCCGCGTGCTCGGCATTCCCAGCCTCGTCTATGCCGTCGTTTCGCTGCTGATACCGTTGATGCACGACTACGGCACGTTGGTGGTGCTCAATATCCTGCGTGGATTGCTGCTCGGCACTTTCGTGCCGGCAACGCTGATGATCATCTTCCGTAATCTGCCCTTGCGCTGGTGGCTGCCGGCGATTGCCGTCTATGGCATTCGCGTTGGCTTCAGCCTCAATTTCGGCGTCGCCATGGTCGGCTTCTACGAGTCGCGGATCGGCTGGCAGTGGCTGTTCTGGCAGGACGTGGTAATCGCGCCGCTGATGGGTCTGTTCGTTTATCTCGGCACACCCGCCGAACCGATCAATCGCGCACTGGTTCGCAAGGCCGACTGGGGCGGCATGCTGCTGCTCGGCGCCGGCATGGCGATGGTCTATGCAGGACTCGACCAGGGCAACCGGCTGGATTGGTTTTCATCGGGGACGGTCTCGGCGCTGCTCACTGGCGGCGCATTGCTCGTCGTCCTCTTTTTCATCAATGAGGCTGCAATCGCCGATCCATGGGCCGAGGCACGTGTGATCCTGTCACGCAATATCGGCCTCACCCTCGTGATGATCGTGCTCTATTCGCTCACCAGCCTGTCGAATTCGGCGCTTGTACCCAATTTCCTGCTGGGGGTTGCCGGGTTGCGCGCCGAGCAGATTGCACCGCTGTTTCTGCTCGCGGCGGCATTGCCGATGCTTGCCATGCTCCCGCTGTCGATCGCGTTGATGCGCATCTGCGATCCACGCATCGTGCTGATGGCCGGCCTGCTGGCGTTTTTTATTGCGGGATTGCTCGGCACCCGTCTCACGCATGAGTGGACGGTGGTCAATTTCATTCCGGTGTTGCTGGTGCAGGCGGTCGGGCAGTCCTTTTCCTTGCTGCCGATCATTCTGATCACGTTGTCGAATTCCAATCCGCAGCATGCCACGGCCTTTGCCGCTTACATCCAGGTGTTTCGTCTCGGCGGCGCCGAATTCGGCCTTTCCCTGATGACGACATGGCTGCGCGTGCGCGAGCAGGTGCACTCCAATCTTCTTGGCTTGCATGTAGTCGAGGGGAGTGCCCATGCCACCGGCACGCTGGCTCGTCTCACATCAGGCTTCATGCCGCATGGCTTCGGTGAGGCGTCCGGTCGCGCCATGGCGACGCTGATCGGAATCGTACAGCGCGAAGCCAATGTGCTGGCTTACATCGATGGCTTCTGGCTCACAGCCTGGTGCGCCATCGCTGCGCTGATCGTTCTCGCCGCGATGACTGCCGCACCGCCCGGGCCATTCACGCCGCAGAGAACGCGTCGCTGACAACAGGGCGTCCGTTCGCACAAGGAGCCTGCAATGAACCCCTTATTGTTCGATGCGATCATCACCTTGGTTGCCGGCTTTCTCGACGCGGTCGGCGTCACCTATCTGCACGGCATCTACGTCTCCTTCATGAGTGGCAACAGCATCGGTCTCGGCATTGCCGTTGCTCACGGGCGGACATCCGTCGCCATCCCCATCGCTTCGGCGATCGTGAGTTTCGTGGCCGGCGCTTTCGTCGGATCGCTGATCGCACAGCGGCGGGCGTCGGCGACGATGATCGTGCTTATGCTGGAATTCGCGATGATCGTGCTCTCGATCCTGATGATCGGCGCGACGAGCAGTTTCGTCGCGTTGCTTCCCGTTTGTATCGCGATGGGGATGCAGAATGCGATCCCGCGATCGGTATCAGGCGTTTCAATCGGGCGCAGCTTCGTCACCGGACAGTTGTTCGGCGTCGGCCGTGCTTTGGCGATGGCATTGCAGGATGGCAGTCAGCTGAGGCAGGCCGCCATTCATGGTATGTCCTGGTTCACCATCGTGCTCGGTGCGATCGGCGGCGCCGCTTCGCTGACGCAGTTCGGATTGGCGCCATGTCTCGGCGCGGCTGCAGTGGTTCTGTTCGCGGTCATGATCGTCGATGCCGGCGCGCAATTCTCCGCGCTTCGCCGGATGACGGAACAGACGCCGCGATAGAAGCAGCCATTTCGTCAAATCGCATCCGGCGATCCAATCATCGAAGCGCCTTCGCCTCTAGGCTTGCATCATTCAGAACAGGAGGCCTCTATGAAGGCGACGACGAATCTCTCATTCCGCTATCAATTGGAAAAGCAGAAGCCGCGCGTCGGCTCCGGCGGCACGACACGCGGCGCGTCGGTGCATGAATTCCCGGCCAGCATCGGCATTGCCGGCGTCTCCATGCGTCTCGAACCCGGTTCAATGCGCGAACTGCACTGGCATGCGAACGCCGCCGAATGGGGCTATGTGATTTCCGGTCGTTGCCGCACCACGCTGCTCAATCCCGATGGCTCGTCGGAGATCGACGTGTTCGGTCCCGGCGACGTCTGGTACTTCCCGCGCGGCTGGGGACATTCGATCCAGAGCATCGGGCCGGGCGAGTGCCATTTCATTCTGATTTTCGACAATGGCGATTTTTCCGAAGACCACACGTTCAGCGTCACCGATTGGCTCGCGCATACGCCGCAGGCGGTGGTCACGCAGAATCTCGGCATCACCGCCGATGAAGCAAGGGCGCTGCCGAAAGGCGAAGCCTATTTCGCCGACGGGCCGGTGCCGAACGAGCGCTCGTGGGATGCAGCGGTTCGCAAATATCCCGAGCTGGTCAGCAATCACCGCTATCCGCTGCTGGCGCAGCAGCCCCGTCAGATCGCCGGCGGCGGCGTGCAATACATCGCGTCCGTGAAGGAATTCCCGATCTCTACCACGATGGCCGGCTCGGTGCTCGAGATCGAACCCGGTGCGATGCGCGAGCTGCATTGGCATCCGGATGCCGATGAGTGGCAGTACTATCTGTCCGGCAGCGCCGAGATGGCTGTCTTTCTGGCGGAAGGTCAGGTCGTCACTGAACAGTTCGAAGCTGGTGACGTCGGTTACGCCCCGATGGGAGCGGGCCACTACATCAAGAATACCGGCGACGACGTGCTGCGTGTCCTGATCGGCTTCAACAGCGGGCATTACCAGTCGAACGATCTCAGCGCCTGGCTGTCCACCAATCCGCCAGATGTGCTGGCCACCAATCTCGGCCTGTCGCGCGAGGTCGTGAAGGAGCTGCCACATGGCGAGGCCTTCATCGTCGCCGGTGCGGTCCGGGGCGAGGTCATTCGGTAAAATTTGCGACTATCCAAAAGAAAGCGAGGCGCGGCCGGCATCACCACGGCCACGCCCCGCATCGCCGGTCTTTGGGGCAGGGGGACGACCGGCTGCTGATATGACGCCGGTGCGCGGAAAGTGTTCCGTGGGACCTGAAATATTTAAAGCACGGTTAAGTGAACGGATCCCCTGAACCTGCAGGCTTGACCGACGTTCTAATACAACAGCGCCACGCGCAGACGTGGGCAGGGTAGCGTCACAGAGCGTTCGAGCGAGGCTCACATGTCAAAGGTGTCCAGTCTTGTCGTGGGATTAGTCGGCGGCGCGGCCATGTTCGGCGCCATTCAATACGCCTCTGGTAACGATCTGTCCGGCAGCAGCCTTCGTGGCACGCTGACGGAACGTGATACCGCAATTCCGTCCGCATCCTTCAGCCCCGCCGTCAACCGCACCGCCAAGAGCGATCGCGATAGCGCGCCGGCGAAGCTCGATCAGGGCCAGACGGTCTCGTTTCAGGTTCATGGTCTGACGGATATGTCGGTGCTGCTGCGGCTGGCCGCTCCGGCGCCAAAGTCTCAGCCGGTCAAGCCGGCGAGCACCAAGGCGATCCCGGTCGACAGCAAGCCGCGCAAGGCGATGGCGGCCTGCGAGCCGCCGGTCAGCATGCTTACCGAGGTCGCGCGATCGCTGCAGCCGGGCCGTTGTGTGACCTGACACTTGCGGCAGCAGTTGCCGCTAGGTTGCCACACAGTTGCCGCAAGAAATGACGGCAAATCAGTCCAAATCAGTCGTCGGCAGCCTCATCAGGGCTGCCGTTTTCGTTGTCGTCATCTTCGGCGGAATTGGCGCTTCTATTCGCCATATAGCCGACCGCGACCCCGACCAACGCCAGTAATGGTACCAGTTTCTTCAAACCGACCGCGCGGGCGATCTGGATGCCGGTTGCGACCATCATGGGGTCGATCAGCGGCGCGCTTGCGGCAGCCC
>JAEXHR010000019.1 GCA_023449855.1 Pseudomonadota bacterium
AAGCGATACCCATCACCGCAAGCGCGGTGGGCGACGGGTATCGCTTCGCTCAACCCATCCTAGGCATACACCTCAATGCCCCCGCGTCGCCACGAACAGCGCCAGAGCGAACAGTCCGGCGATACCGACAATCATGCCGAACACGAACGGCCAAAACCTGCTGCGCTGCTTCATCACCGGCGCCGGCGTCACCTCCGGCGGCAATACCGCCGTCGCGATCGCATGTTCGCGTTCGACCATGCGGCGGGCGATGTAGTCCGTGACGGCCTTCACCATCGTTTGCACGTCATGGGATTCGGCCAGCACCTTGCGGCCGAAGCGGCTGTCCTGCACGAGACGATAGCTGCGCTTGTCACGGCCCATGACCACATGGGCGATCATGTCGATCCACAGCCGCGGGGTGTCGCCCTGGCTGATGCCGCGATCGAACAGTTCGACGTCAGGCGGTATCTCGGCGAACAGCGGATCGAGCGCCTCGTTGAGGATTTCGAGCCGGGCCATCTCGGCATCGCGCAGGTCGACCACGACGCCGGTACGATCCGCCGCTTCGATCCGGGCCTGCCGGAGGGCATCGCGCAGCCGCTTCGGCTGGGCGTCATTGGCTGCATTGTTCACGCCGCTTGCCGCACCCATCGCAACTCCGCCTCACGCCTGTCGCACCATACCCATTAACCTATCAGCAACCATAAGCCCCCGAAAGGGCGTTGGTTTCCAGAGGCTTGGCGCAAAAGAGTCGGTGCAAAAACCGGCGCGAATACAAAACGGCCCCATCCGGTTGGGCCGGATGGGGCCATCTTGCGACTTGGGCGTTTCCCGTGAGGCTGGGCTGCGGCGCTCTTGGGGGCAAGCCGCAAGCTGAAAAACTTAGGCGACCTGGCGGCTCGGCTCTTCCACGATGGAGAAGCGAACGCCGGCGCGGTGACGGTTTTCCTCGGACACGGCCTTCCAGGCTTCCTCGGCCTGCTTGCGGGTCTTGAACGGGCCCTGAACCTGGGCGGAACCCTCGACCAGCTTGTGGAAGTTCATCGAGCCGAATTCGCCGCCGATGACCCAGAAATTGCTGCCGTTGGACATGTCGTTCTCCTCAGATTTCTCTTACATTCGTGACATGCGCGTCGCATTCACCGTGTGAAGAGATAACGACAATCTCGCCGAAATCGCCAGATGTCTTGTGTTTGAATGGTGATGCGATGTAACATCATCACTTGTCACAAATGTCATTTTGTAAAAAATGTAAAATATGGCGACTGAAACCAACAAGAAGCTGTTCGTGGGCCCCCGTTTCCGGCGGATTCGGCGACAACTCGGCCTGTCGCAGACCCAGATGGCCGAGGGACTGGGCATTTCACCGAGCTACATCAACCTGATCGAGCGCAACCAGCGCCCCGTTACAGCGCAGCTTCTGCTGCGACTGGCGGAAACCTACGATCTCGACCTGCGCGATCTCGCAACGGCCGATGAGGATCGCTTCTTTGCGGAGCTCAACGAGATCTTTTCCGATCCGCTGTTTCGCCAGATCGACCTGCCGAAACAGGAGCTGCGCGATCTCGCGGAGCTGTGTCCGGGCGTCACGCATTCGCTGCAACGGCTTTATGCGGCTTACACCGAAGCGCGGCGCGGCGAGACCATGGTGGCGGCGCAGATGGCCGACCGTCACGACGGCGCATCCTATGAAGGCAATCCGATCGAGCGCGTGCGCGATCTGATCGAAGCCAACCGGAATTACTTTCCGGAGCTGGAAACGGCAGCGGAGACGCTGCGCGACGAGATCAATGTGCCGTCGCAGGATCTGTTCGCGGCGCTCAGCACACGCCTGCGGGACAAATACTCGATCGTCACGCGCATCATGCCGGTGGATGTGATGCGCGAGACGTTGCGGCGGTTCGACCGGCATCGGCGGCAATTGCTGATCTCCGAAATGGTGGACGCGCCCGGCCGCGCATTTCAGGTCGCGTTCCAGATCGGGCAGGTCGAATGCTCGTCGAATTTCGAGAGCATCATCGGCCGCGCCGGACCGCTCGCCGATACGCAGCGCCGGCTCTATCGCATCACGCTCGCGAACTACTACGCTGCCGCCGTGCTGATGCCCTATGCTGCGTTTCATGCGGCCGCGGAAGCGCTGAGCTACGACGTGCAGGTGCTCGGCCAGCGCTTCAATGTCGGCTTCGAGCAGATCTGCCATCGCCTCACCACGCTGCAGCGGCCGAATGCGCGCGGCGTGCCATTCTTCATGCTGCGCGTTGACAATGCCGGCAATGTCTCGAAGCGCTTTTCATCGGGGACATTCCCGTTCTCGAAATTCGGCGGCACCTGCCCCTTGTGGAATGTGCACTCCACCTTCGACACACCGGACCGCCTGCTGCAGCAGGTCATCGAACTCCCCGACGGCAACCGCTATTTCTCCATCGCGCAGACGCTGCGCCGCTCGCCAGCGCCGCATCCGCATCCCCAGCCGCGCTTTGCCGTCGGTCTCGGCTGCGAGATTCGTCATGCGAGCAAGCTGGTCTATTCGGCAGGCCTCGATCTGGAGAAGGTCGAGGGCACGCCGATCGGCGTCAATTGCCGGCTGTGCGAACGCGAGAATTGCAGCCAGCGCGCGGAGCCGCCGATCACGCGGACGCTCATTCTCGACGAGAACACGCGACGGGTATCGTCCTTCGCTTTCAGCAACGCGCGGGAAATCTAGCGAGCCGGCCTGAATTATTTTTACCTGGGTAATATTGACACCGCAATTTTACCCGGGCATTAATCGCGCCTTCCTGACAGAAAGGACGCGTCGTGACTGCCCCTTCGCCTTGTTATCTCGAGCCCACACAGACCAATGGCCGGCGCTTTGTGCGACGGGAATTCACGGGCAATCTCGTCATGCTGAATCTGCTCAGATTCCGGGCGATCGCCGATTACACCGCGCATCCCGAGCTTGCGCCGTCCTCGCCCATCAGCGGATCGAGTGCGTTCGATTGCTATATTCGCCACACATTGCCGATCCTGCGCGCGACCGGCGGCGATCTGATTTTCCTCGGCGCCGGCGGCTCGTTCCTGATCGGCCCCGAGGACGAACATTGGGACAGCGTGATGCTGGTCCGACAACAGAGCGTGGCCGCCTTTCTCGATTTCGCCGAGAACGACGCTTACCTCGCCGGCCTCGGCCATCGCACCGCTGCCTTGCAGGACTCGCGCCTGCTGCCCCTTGATGAGCAACCGTTGGCGGCCTAACCGGCACAATGATTACCGCAAGGCAAAGTAAGTCATGGCCGGGACTTGACCCAGCCATGACGTCTTGCTTGCTGGGCCAAGACGAAACGCGAAGTGCTCGGCGCGAGCATACGATGACGAGGTGCAGTCGATGCTGCGACGATCTGTGCGATCCGGACTTCTGCTTGCCGCTGCCGTGCTACTGTCTCTCACCTCCCCCGCCTCCGCACAGCGCGGTGCATCCTGCCATGGCGGACAGAGTTTTGATCAATTTCTTGCCGGGCTGAAGCAGCAGGCCGTTGCTGCCGGTGTCTCGCAGCGGGCGATGGCGGAGGCGGCCCCGTATCTCGTTTACGATCAGGGCATCGTCAATCGCGACCGCGGGCAAAAAGTGTTCGGGCAGCTGTTCACGCAATTCGCCGGCCGCATGGCTGCGGATTACCGGATGCAGAACGGGCAGCTCAAGATCAAGCAGCATGCGGCCGCCTTCGCGCGCGCCGAGAAGGACTATGGCGTGCCGCCCGCCGTCATCGCGGCGTTCTGGGCGCTGGAAAGCGATTTCGGCGTGCAGATGGGCAATCTGCAGACGCTGCGCTCGCTGGTGTCGCTGGCCTATGACTGCCGGCGTTCAAAAATGTTTCAGGACGAGACGATTGCGGCGCTGAAGATCATCGATCGCGGCGATCTCTCGCCGGCAGAGATGATCGGCTCATGGGCTGGCGAACTCGGCCAGACGCAGTTCCTGCCGACGCATTACTTCAACTATGCCGTGGACTATGACGGCGATGGCCATCGCAATCTCTTGCGCAGCCCGGCTGACGTGATCGGCTCCACCGCACATTACATTTCCACCGGACTGAAATGGCGGCGCGGCGAACCGTGGCTGCAGGAGGTGCGCGTCAACGGCGAGATTCCGTGGGACCAGGCCGATCTCACCATCAAGCTGCCGCGGACCAAATGGGCGGCGCTCGGTGTGAGCTATCCCGATGGCCGCCCGCTGCCGAAGGACGATATGCCGGCCTCGCTGCTGCTGCCGATGGGGCGGCATGGCCCGGCCTTCCTCGCTTATGCGAATTTCGCCGCTTATACGGAATGGAATAATTCGCTGATCTATTCGACTACCGCGGCGTATCTCGCGACGCGCATCGCCGGGGCTTCGAAGATGCGCCAGCCATCGGCGCCGGTGGCGCAGCTGTCGCATGCCGAGCTGCGCGAAATGCAGCAGCTTCTCCAGAAACGCGGCTTCAATGTCGGCAAGGTGGACGGCATTCTCGGGCAGCAGAGCCGAACCGCAGTAAAGGCGATGCAGGTGAAGTTCGGCCTGCCCGCGGATTCCTGGCCGACGGCGGAGTTGCTGGCGGCGCTGAAATCGGGGCGGTGATTGTCATTGCCCGGCTTGACCGGGCAATCCGGTAAACACCGGGCGCAACGATCAATCTTTACCGCCTGTGCCTACTGGATCACCCGCTTTCGCGGGTGATGACAAGGAAGAGCGCCCGAACAAATTTCTTCTCTTTTCTGATGCCCGGCCGGTTGAAATCCCCCAACCGCGCCCCAAGTCCATGCAGCAGCATCTTTCTCAGATCCCGCCGCTGCGCTTTGAAACGCATCACACAAGAGCATCCTCATGCCGTTTTACGATTCCGTCGTCCCCGCTTACCTGCAGATGCTGGGCACCATGTCCGCCGGCTTGAAAAAGGCGGAAGCCTATGCGGCGGCGAAGAAGATCGAGCCGGCGGTGCTGCTCGGCACGCGGCTCTTCCCGGACATGCTGCCGCTGAGCCGGCAGGTGCAGCTGGCCTGCGATTTCGCCACCAAAGGCAGCGCGCGCCTCTCCGGCAGCGAGGTGCCGTCGGTGCCGGATACCGAAACCACCTTCGATGAACTGCAGGCGCGCATCGCCAAGACGGTCGATTACCTGAAGACCTTCAAGCCCGAACAATTCGACGGCGCCGAAACCCGCGAGATCACCTTCCCCACCGGGCCGGGCAAGACCACGACGCTGTCAGGCCAGCAATTCCTCACCAGCTTCTCGCTGCCGAGCTTCTATTTCCATGTGGTCACCGCCCACGACATTTTGCGCATGTGCGGGATCGACGTCGGCAAGCGCGACTATCTCGGCGCCAACTGAGCCATGATGCGGAGAGGACAATCTTGCGCGCATCATCCCATGCGCGACAAACACATTGTTCGATCCGCATCCGATCAGCGTGAAAATTCTTTCGTTGCGCGCGCAGTTGCCAAGTCGTTCTGCAATGCGCAACTCCATCTCACCGCCCCCCTTCCGGAGCTTTCCTGATGAGCACGTCCAAACTCTTCGAGCCCTACAAGCTCGGCAACATCACGCTGACCAATCGCACCGCGATGGCGCCGCTGACGCGTAACCGCGCACTGCCCGACTTCGTGCCCGGCCCGCTCGCCGCCGAATACTACGCCCAGCGCGCCAGTGCCGGCCTGCTGATCACCGAAGCGAGCCAGATCTCGCAGCAGGGCCAGGGCTATCAGGACACGCCCGGCATCTACACGCCCGAGCAGGTCGCCGGCTGGAAGAAGGTGACCGATGCCGTGCACGCCAAGGGCGGGCACATCTTCATCCAGCTCTGGCATGTCGGCCGCATCTCGCATACCAGCCTGCAGCCGAATGGCGGCAAGCCCGTCTCAGCCTCGGCGATCACTGCCAAGACCAAGACCTTTGTCGGCGGTACCTTCACCGATGTCTCCGAGCCGCGCGCGCTCGAACTCGCCGAAATTCCGGGCCTGATCGACGACTACAAGCGCGCCGCGAAGAATGCCGTGGAAGCCGGTTTCGACGGCGTCGAGATCCACGCCGCCAATGGCTATCTGCTCGAGCAGTTTGCCCGCGCAAGCACCAACAAGCGCACCGACGCCTATGGCGGCTCGATCGAGAACCGTGCCAAATTGACGCTCGAAGTGGTCGCGGCCATCGCGAAGGAGATTGGCAGCGACAAGACGGGCATCCGCATCTCGCCGGTGACCCCGGCCAATGACGCTGCGATCGACGATGATGCGCAAAAGCTGTTCGACCACATCACCGACGGGCTGAGCGCCGAGAAGCTGGTCTATCTGCATGTGGTGGAAGGCGCCACCGGCGGCCCGCGCGACAATGCGCCGTTCGACTATGCCAGCCTGCGCAAGCGTTTTGCCGGCACCTATATCGCCAATAACGGGTTTGATTTCGCGCTGGCGGAGAAGCAGCTGGCAGCGGACGCCGCGGACCTGATCGCCTTCGGCAAACCGTTCATCTCTAATCCCGACCTGGTGGAGCGGCTGAAGGCCGGTGCACCGCTGAACGACTGGGACAAGAACACCTTCTATGGCGGCGGCGCGAAGGGCTATACGGATTATCCGACGCTGGCGGCGGCGAAGTAAACTCCGGCTGTCATCCCCGCCTAGCGCACCGAAGGTACGCGCGGAGCGGGGATCCAGTAGACACTGACGTCCCTGCAGAAACACCGGCGTCGCCGCTTACTGGATCACCCGGGAGCGAACTGAAAAGGCCGGGATTTCTCCCGGCCTTTTTGTCTCGTCCATAAACTCCACCCTCATCCTGAGGAGCGGCCCTTAGGCCGCGTCTCGAAGGATGGCGATGGAGCCCGGCCATCTCATGGTTCGAGACGGCGCTACGCGCCTCCTCACCATGAGGGGGCGGCGTTAATTCGCCGAAGCGCGCTTCTGCGGCGGGGTGGCGGGCCACGACTTGATCAGCGTGTCGTAATCCACCGTCTCGCCCTTCGGCTTCTCATTCGCCAGCTTGCGCTGGGGCGCGATGTTGCCGTCTTTCGCGGACTTGTTGTACCAGAACTCCGCGCTCTCCTTCTTGTTGAGCTTCGGACCGCACTCGCCCTGCACCTTCGAGCGCTCGAGACGCTCCAGCACCGAGTCCTGCGCTGCAGCCAGCGAGTCCATCGCCGCCTGCGGCGTCTTCGCACCGGACGACGCATCGCCGATATTCTGCCACCACAGCTGTGCCAGCTTCGGATAGTCCGGGATGTTGTTGCCGGTGGGCGACCACTGCACGCG
>JAEXHR010000155.1 GCA_023449855.1 Pseudomonadota bacterium
ATTGCTTCGTCGCAAGGGCTCCTCGCAATGACGACTAAGTGGCGGCCTTCAACGCCGCAAAGCCCTGCTCCAGGTCAGCCTTGAGATCGTCGAGGCTTTCGAGGCCGATATGCAGGCGTAGCGTCGGGCCCCCCGGCGCCCATCTGGTCGCGGTGCGATAATCGCTGCAGTCGAACGGGATGATCAGGCTCTCGAAGCCGCCCCATGAATAGCCCATGCCGAACAGCTTGACGGTGTCGAGCAGCGCGTCGACGGCCTTCTGCGACACCGGCTTGAGCACGATGCTGAACAGGCCCGATGCGCCGGTGAAGTCGCGCTTCCAGATGGCATGGCCGGGATCGTCGGGCAGAGCAGGATGCAGCACCTTCAGCACTTCCGGCCGGGCCTTCAGCCACTGCGCCATCTCAAGCCCGGCACGTTGGTGATGCGCTAGGCGCACCGACATGGTGCGGAGGCCGCGCAGCGCGAGGAAGACATCGTCCGGCCCGGCGCAGGTGCCGAGCAGCCGGATGCCTTCGCTGATCTTCGGCCATGCGGCTTCATTCGCCGAGATGGTGCCGAACATGATGTCGGAATGGCCGCCGATATATTTGGTCGCGGCCTGGATGCTGATATCGACGCCATGCTCGAGCGAGCGGTGATAGAGCGGCGTCGCCCAGGTGTTGTCGTCGATGACCAGCGCGCCATGCTTGTGGGCGATGCCGGCGATAACGGGCACATCCGGCATTTCGAAGGATTGCGAGCCTGGCGCCTCGACCATCACGGCGCGGGTGTTCGGCCTGATCAGTGCCTCGATGCCGGCGCCGATCAGCGGATCGAAATAGGTGGTCTCGATGCCGTAACGCGCCAGCATGCCGTTGCAGAAATTGCGGGTCGGCCGATAGGCGCTGTCGGAGACCAGGAGATGATCGCCGGCCTGCAGCACGGACAGCAGCGTGGTCGAGATTGCGGCAAGGCCCGATGGCACGAGACCGACGCCGGCGCAGCGCGGGCCTTCCAGCGCCATCAGCGCCTGCTGCAGCGCCTTGGTGGTCGGCGTGCCGTGGCGGCCATATTGATATTCGCCGCGATGGGCATGCAGGTCGTCGGCAGTCGGATAGAGCACGGTGGAACCGCGCACGGTCGGCGGATTGACGAAGCCCCATTGGCCCGCGGTGTCGCGGCCGGCGGTGACGATCACCGTATCGGTATCGAGCGAGGAGGTGCCGTGATTGTCGGATGATGCCATCGGGATGCGCCTGCCGGGTCTGGTGTTTTGCCGCAGCCGGCGGCCATAACCTTGCGCCTCGACTGCCATGGCACTAAGGCGATATGGCCGGTTCTGCGTCAACCCCTTGACCTGACTGCCAGATCGTTCTCGTCTGCAGGCAATGGCCGCAAGGCGCGGCATCGATTCGGAAAACTGGATTTGATCTCGCCGGTCGCCCGTTGGCCTTTTCGGCCGGCGCGTGGACCGCTAAGGAACTGATCGAACGGTTCAGCATTCAGTTCTTCGTACGTCGCTGTGCCGATCGCTGGTCGGATTGCTCCGACGCCTCAGGAAAGGCTCCTCCATGAAATCCGCGATCTTGATGCTCACCCTTGCCATCGCAGCCGGCTGGTCGGTGCAGGGCGCGTCGGCGCAAACCCTGAAGACCGTGAAGGACCGCGGCGTGCTCGCCTGCGGCGTGACGCAGGGACTGCCGGGCTTCTCGGCGCCGGACGATCGCGGCAACTGGGCCGGCCTCGATGTGGATCTCTGCCGCGGCATCGCTGCGGCGATCTTCAACGACGCCACCAAGGTGAAATATGTGCCGCTGTCCGCCAAGGACCGGTTCACTGCGCTGCAGTCCGGCGAGATCGACGTGCTCTCCCGCAACACCACCTGGACGCTGTCGCGCGACACCTCGCTGGGCGTGAACTTTGCCGGCATCAACTATTACGACGGCCAGGGCTTCATGGTCCGCAAGTCGCTGAAGGTGAATTCGGCGCTCGAACTCAACAGCGCCTCGGTGTGCCTGCAGACCGGCACCACCAACGAGCAGAACCTCGCCGACTTCTTCAAGGGCAACAATATGAAATACGAGGTGGTCGCGTTCTCGACCGCCGACGAAGTCGTGAAGGCGTATGAATCCGGGCGCTGCGATGCCTTCACCGCCGACATCTCGCAGCTGTATGCCGAACGCCTGAAGCTGACCGCCCCGGCCGAGCACGAGGTGCTGCCGCAGGTGATCTCCAAGGAGCCGCTCGGACCCTTGGTGCGCCATGGCGATGACCAGTGGCTCGACGTGGTGCGCTGGACGCTGTTCGCGCAGGTCAATGCCGAGGAGCTCGGCATCACCCAGAAGAATGTCGACGAGCAGGCCAAGTCCGACAAGCCCGAGCTGAAGCGCATCTTCGGCACCGACGGCAGCCTCGGCGAACAGCTCGGCCTGACCAAGGACTGGTTTCATCGCGTCATCAAGGCCACCGGTAATTACGGCGAGAGCTTCGACCGCAATGTCGGCACGGGCTCCAAGCTCGGCATCGCGCGCGGGCTGAACCAGCTCTGGAACAAGGGCGGCATCATGTATGCGCCGCCGATCCGTTAAGCGACGTCGCGGATAACGATGACAGGCGAAGCCAGACGACCGCCGCTGCAATTCGGCGCCCGATTGCGCCGTGCACTGGGCGGGCAGGCCGGCTGGCGCGGCTTTGCGCTGCAGTTGGTGGTCCTGGTTGCGCTGATCTGGACGGCGCACGAGATCATCGACAATGCGCGTACCAATCTCGCGACCCAGAAGATCGCGTCCGGATTCGGCTTTCTCTGGGACACTGCGGGATTCGCTGTCAGCCAGACGCTGATCCCGTATTCGGAATCCGATACGTATTTCCGGGTGCTGCTCGTCGGCGTGACCAATACGCTTGCGGTCTCGCTGGTCGGTATCTTCTTTGCGACGATCATCGGCTTCATGGTCGGGCTCGGGCGGTTGTCGCCGAACTGGCTGCTGGCGCGGATCGCGGAAGCCTATGTGGAGCTCATCCGCAATCTGCCGCTGCTGTTCCAGCTGCTGTTCTGGTATCTCGCCGTGCTGGCGGTCCTGCCCAATCCGCGCCAGAGCATCACGCTGTTCGACAGCGTGTTTATCAGCAACCGCGGTTTCCGCATGCCGAAGCCGATCGGCACCGACGCGTTGATCCCATTCGCAATCGCGATCGCCGTCGCCGTGATCTTCGCCATCGCGCTCCGCGTCTTTGCAAGGCGGCGACTGTTCGCGACGGGCCGCCAGACGAGGATCTGGCCGATGGCGACCGCGGCGGTCATCGGATTGCCGCTGCTGGCCGTCTTGATTTTCGGCGCGCCGCTGACCTTCGAATATCCGGTCCTGGTTGGCTTCAACTTCTCCGGCGGTTCACGCATCGTGCCGGAATTCGCTGCGCTCGCGATCGCGCTGTCGACCTATTCTGCGGCCTTCATCGCGGAGATCGTGCGCGCCGGCGTGCAGTCGGTCCATAAGGGACAGACCGAAGCGGGGGCCTCGCTCGGCCTGCCGCGCGGCGAGGTCCTGCGGCTGATCGTGGTGCCGCAGGCGATGCGCGTGATCCTGCCGCCGCTCACCAACCAGTATCTCAATCTCACCAAGAACTCGTCACTCGCGGTCGCCATCGGCTATCCCGATCTCGTCTCGGTCTTTGCCGGCACCACGCTGAGCCAGACCGGCCAGGCGATCGAGATCATCGCCATCACCATGGCGATCTACCTGACGCTTTCGCTGCTCACCAGCGCGCTCATGAGCGTCTATGGCTGGCGGATATCGCGGAGCATGGGCTCATGAGCGGGACGGCCTATCTCGCGAAGACGATGGTCGCACCGCGCTCCGCGCCGGTGCGCACGACCGGCGCTATCGGCTTCATCCGCACGCGGCTGCTCAATTCGCCGACCAATATCCTGCTCACCATTGCCTGCATTCTGCTGCTCTGGTTCACGATCATCCCGACCGTCCGCTTCCTGCTGGTCGATGCCGTGTGGCAGGGCAGCGATCGCAATGCCTGTTTGCCGGAGACGGTGGGGCGGCCTGTCGGTGCATGCTGGCCGTTCATCCAGGCCAAGCTGTCGCAATTCATCTATGGCTTCTATCCAGAATCCGAGCGGTGGCGGGTCAATCTGACATTCCTGATCGGCACGCTGGTGCTATTGCCGCTGCTCATCCCGCGGCTGCCGGCAAAAGCGATCAACGCGGCGCTGTTCTTTCTCGTGTTCCCCGTCGTCGCATTCTTCCTGCTGTACGGCGGATATGGCGGTCTCGCAGTCGTGCCGACCCGGTTGTGGGGCGGCATGCTGGTAACGCTGGTCGTTGCCATCACGGGCATCGTCGCGTCCATGCCCATCGGCATCGCGCTGGCGCTGGGGCGGCGGTCGAGCATTCCGCTGATTCGGTACGGCTCCATCGCGTTAATCGAATTCTGGCGTGGTGTGCCACTGATCACGGTGCTGTTCTTCGCCACCTATATGCTGCCGCTGTTCCTGCCCGGAAATTTTACGGTCGACGGCCTAGTGCGCGTGCTGATCGGCGTCGCGCTGTTTGCCGGCGCCTATAATGCCGAAGTGATCCGCGGCGGATTGAACGCGATTTCACGCGGGCAGGCGGAAGCGGCGAGTGCGCTCGGCCTGTCCTGGTGGAAGACGACGCGCCTGGTGGTGCTGCCGCAGGCGTTGCGCCATGTCATTCC
>JAEXHR010000204.1 GCA_023449855.1 Pseudomonadota bacterium
AAGCCCGCGACCGGGCCTTCAGCGCGTCGCGATGGTTGCCCATCGCCGACGGCGGAACCGGGCTGCCCCGGTCAGAGAGGAAGAGTGCGGGCCGTTCGGCCGTGACGGGTTCAGGGTCGGAGAGAGAGGCTCACCGGCGCCCGTCATGGAGTGATCCCGATGACCTTTGCCCGTTCCGAAACCTTCCGTTCCATCGGTCAGATTCTGGCTGCCGATGTTCTGCCCGCGCTTTATCGGGCGCAAAAGCTGCCGCTGCGCATCTCCTGCCTCGGTGTGGCCAGCTATGACGCCGGTGACGCGGCGAACAGCTTTGACCGCGTGATCCCGCTTGGGGAAAGCACGTCACCGGAAGAGGCCATCCAGGCCGCGGCCTTGCGCGTGGCGCGCGGTGATATTTGCACGGGGCCGGACAGCTTCCCGTATTTTCAGCCGCGCATCATGCTCATTCAGGACCGGGATCAGCGCCTGGTCCTCGCCGGTGAAATCCGCGCCGGCATTATCCTCTGGCAACAGCCGGTCGCATCCGATGCCGAGGCACGCAGGATCGTAACCGAGGCCAGCCGCCTGCGCGGCATGGCATTCCAGGCCTCAGATCCCGGTGATGCGAGACGGCTGCGTTACCGCGCCGCTGCGCTGGAAACCCGGCTGGTCGATGCCTTCTGGCGCGATGCCGCGGCTGATCTGCTCCGCCTGCCACAGGCCGCGTGACCGCTACCCATCCCCGTCATTCCGCCCGGTGCCATGCCGGGCTTCCTTGTTTCAGGAGGCTGATATGGCCGATTACCACACCCACTTTTCCTGCCTGCTCGATGTCGGGACGCATGAGAATGCCGTCCGTGCCGTCAATCTCTATAATGCCTTGCCGGATGGAAGCAGTGCCGAACATGAACCCGCCAACAGCTTCCTGCTCTCGATCCAGCCGGAACATGACGGCATGCAGCTCTGGATCCGCGACGATGACACCGGCGACCCTGAGCATGTCATCCGGTTCGTCATGCACTGCGCGGCCACCCTCGGCCTGACCGGATTATGGGGACTGCAATGGGCAAACAGTTGCTCTCGACCCCGCCTGGATGGCTTCGGCGGCGGCGCGCATGTCCTCGATCTTGCCACCGGCGAGACGGTGGACTGGATCGACACCAATGGCTGGCTTTCCTCGGTTCTCGAAGGGAGAGATCCCTATGCCTGAAGTTATCGAAACCACTGTCTATCGATTGAGCGAATTGTCCGATGCTGCGAAGGACAAGGCCCGTGCCTGGTATCGTGAGGGAGGCTTCGACTATGACTGGTACGACGCCGTCTATGAGGATTTCCAGCGCATCTCGGAAATCCTCGGGCTGAACCTCAAGACCCGCACCGTCCGGTTGATGGGCGGCGGCACACGGCAAGACCCCTGCATCCGGTTCCGCGGCTTCTCCTCGCAGGGGGACGGCGCTTGCTTTGCATCCTTCTATTCCTACCGCAAACATGCGCCACGCCTGATCCGGGAATACGCCCCGCAGGACACCGAACTGCACCGCATCGCCGACGCCCTTCAGGCGATCCAGCGCCGCAACTTCTATCAGCTTCGCGCCGAGGCCAGCCATCGCGGCCATTATTATCACGAATACTGCATGGCGATCTCGGTCGAGCGTGACAGCCCGACCTGGCAGGACATGACCGCCGATGCCGAGGAGACGATCATCGAGGCGCTGCGCGATCTGGCCCGCTGGCTCTACCGCCAGCTTGAACGCGAATATGATTATCTGTCCTCGGACGAGGCGGTCGATGACACCATCGCCGCCAATGAATACACCTTCACCGAAGCCGGTCGCCGCTTCGGATGATCCCGGGAAGACACTGACAAGCGCCCCGCCGTCCGGTCGGGGCGCTTTTTTCATGCTGCGCTTTGAGAGTGAGAGGCGGGCCGGAAAGGGTCAGGTCCGGGTGGTCGAGAGAGAGCGCTGTTCGGGCTTGTCCTTCCCGCTCTCCTGAGGTTCTCGACATGAACATGGTTTTCCCCGTGGCCGATCCGGTCACGCCGTTGGCGGCTGCGCCTGCGATCCTGGCTGCGGCCAATCTTCTGCTCCCCCATCTCGAACGCGGCCAGCGAATCGGTGCCGTGACATTGCGCGGTGCGATGGAAACGGCCTTCGGTGCGTCTGACGCTACTGGCGCCTGGGACTGGAAGCTGGCTTACGAGGCCTGCGAAGTCGCTACCGTTCTCTTCCTGCGCAAATACGGAAAGGCGCTTTTCCGTAAAGCCGCGTCTCCGGCTGCACGGATTTCCGTGCTGGCAAAGATCGCCGGACTATTGCCGACGCAGACCCGGCGTTCCGAGGAAAGCCAGAATTTCCAGCAGTTTTCGACACCGATCCCGCTCGGCCTTGCCGCTCTGACGGCTGCCGCAATCACACCTGATGACAGGGTACTGGAGCCATCGGCGGGCACCGGCCTTCTGGCGATCCTGGCGCAGACCATCGGCGGTTCGCTGATCCTTAACGAACTCGCCGATACCCGCGCCGATCTTCTTGCCCAGCTCTTTCCGGCCTTTGCCGTCACCCGGTTCGACGCCGCCCAGATCGACGATCATCTCGCCCCGGATGCCGTCCCGTCCGTGGTGCTGATGAACCCGCCATTCTCGGTCATGGCCAATGTCAGCGGGCGTGTCGCTGATGCGGCCTACCGCCATGTTGCCTCGGCGCTGGCCCGTCTTGCCCCCGGTGGCCGCCTTGTGACGATCACCGGCGCAGGCTTTGGCCCCGAAGCTCCGGCATGGCGGGACGCTTTCATCCGCTTGCAGGCGCGTGGCCGCGTGGTGTTCAGCGCCGCCGTCGATGGTGCGGTCTATGCAAAGCACGGCACCACGATCGACACGCGGCTCACAGTGATCGACAAGCTGCCCGCCGACGAACCGGCCAGTTTCCCGGCCTCACCAGGCATCGCCCCCGATGTTGCCACGCTGATCGGATGGATCGAGGCGCATGTCCGGCAGCGTTCGCCGGTATCATTGCCGAAGATCTTGGCGGCCGCTCCGACGACCGCGCCTAAAGCCGTGCTCGGCTATCTGGCCCGGGCGGCAGTTGCACGGCCTGCCGCTGCTGCCGCCAACGATCCCGAGGGCGTCGAACTTGCCTATGAGACCGTGGACTGGACGCCGCCGGAAGGCGCTCGCCTGTCCGACGCGATCTATGAGGAATATGCGCTGCAATCGCTGCGCATTGCTGGCGCGCAGCCGCATCCGACCAGGCTGGTGCAATCCGCCGCCATGGCCTCGGTCGCACCGCCGAAGCCCTCCTACCGGCCCATGCTGCCCGCCGACATCTGCGCGCGTCTGTCGGACGCCCAGCTTGAAACGGTGATCTATGCCGGGGAAGCCCATGCTGATCATCTCGCGGGCGCCTGGACCGTGGACGAGCATTTCGACAATGTGAGCGCCGCGCCCGAGAATGCTGCCGGATCGATCCGCTTTCGCCGGGGCTTCATGCTCGGTGACGGAACCGGCGCTGGCAAAGGCCGCCAGTCCGCTGCCATCATTCTCGACAACTGGCTGCGCGGACGCCGCAAGGCGATCTGGATCTCCAAATCCGACAAGCTGATCGAGGACGCGCAGCGCGATTGGTCGGCGCTGGGCATGGAACGGCTGCTTGTCACGCCTCTGTCACGCTTCCCTCAAGGCACAAAGATCGCCCTGTCGGAAGGCATCCTTTTTACCACCTATGCCACGCTGCGCTCCGACGACCGGGGCGAAAAGGTTTCGCGCGTCAAGCAGATCGTCGAATGGTTGGGGTCCGATTTCGATGGGGTCATCATCTTCGACGAGAGCCATTCCATGCAGAATGCCGGTGGCGGAAAAGGCGAACGCGGCGATGTCGCCGCCTCGCAGCAAGGACGTGCGGGCCTGCGGCTTCAGCACGCGCTGCCCGATGCCCGCGTGGTCTATGTCTCGGCAACCGGCGCCACCACCGTCCACAATCTCGCCTATGCGCAGCGCCTCGGCCTCTGGGGCGGCGAGGATTTTCCGTTCCAGACCCGCGCCGAGTTCGTCGAGGCGATCGAAGCCGGTGGCGTTGCGGCCATGGAAGTGCTGGCCCGCGATCTGCGATCTCTCGGCCTCTATACCGCCCGGTCGCTCTCCTATGATGGCGTCGAATATGAACTGATCGAGCACCAGCTCACCGTCGAACAGCGCCGCATCTATGATGCCTATGCCGGGGCTTTCGCCGTCATTCACAACAATCTCGACGCGGCGATGGAGGCTGCGCACATCACACGCAGCGAGGGAACGCTGAACCGGCAGGCCAAATCCGCCGCCCGCTCAGCGTTCGAGTCCACCAAGCAGCGCTTCTTCGGCCACCTGCTGACCTCCATGAAAACACCGACTCTGATCCGCTCCATCGATGTCGATCTGGAAGCGGGCCATGCGGCCGTCATCCAGATTGTTTCGACCGGCGAGGCGCTGATGGAACGGCGGCTTTCCGAGATCCCGACCGAGGAATGGAACGATATTTCCGTCGATGTCACGCCGAGGGAATATGTCGGCTCGTATTTGCAGCATTCCTTCCCGGTACAGCTCTATGAGCCGTTCAACGATGGCGAAGGCAACCTCTCATCACGGCCGGTATTCCGTGACGGTCAGCCGGTGGTATGCCGCGAAGCCGTAGCCCGGCGAGACGAAATGCTGGAGCAGCTTGGTTCGCTTCCACCCGTTCCGGGGGCGCTCGACCAGATCGTGCAGCGCTTCGGCACGGATATGGTGGCGGAAGTGACAGGCCGCTCGCGTCGCATCGTGCGGAAGGGCGATGGTGCATCGGCGCGTCTGGCGGTCGAAAACCGTTCACCGTCCGCAAACCTGGCGGAAACCTCCGCCTTCATGGATGATCAGAAGCGCATTCTGGTCTTTTCCGATGCCGGTGGTACCGGGCGCAGCTATCACGCCGAACTCTCGGCGCGAAACCAGCGACTGCGCGTGCATTACCTGCTGGAACCGGGTTGGAAAGCCGATGCCGCCATTCAGGGGCTGGGCCGCACCAACCGCACCAATCAGGCGCAACCGCCGCTGTTCCGGCCCATCGCCACGGATGTCAAAGCCGAGAAGCGCTTCCTCTCGACCATCGCCCGCCGCCTCGACACGCTGGGCGCGATCACCCGCGGCCAGCGCCAGACCGGCGGCCAGGGGTTGTTCCGTCCAGAGGATAATCTGGAATCCGCCTATGCTCGCGATGCGTTGCGCCAGCTCTATCTGCTGATTGTGCGCGGCAAGGTCGAGGGATGCTCGCTCGAACGGTTTGAATCCGCAACCGGCCTGAAGCTGATGGACAGCAATGGTGTGAAGGACGAACTGCCGCCGATCACCACATTCCTCAACCGCCTGCTGGCGCTAACCATCGAATTGCAGGGCATCCTGTTCTCCGCCTTCGAGCAGCTTCTGCAGGCGCGTATCGACGGGGCGATTGCATCCGGCACCTATGACATGGGGCTGGAAACGCTGAAGGCCGAAAGCTTCATCGTCACCGACCGGCAGGTCATCCACACCCATCCGGGCACAGGGGCAGAAACCCGGCTTCTGACGCTCACCGAGCGCAAACGCAATCAGCCGGTCACGCTCAATGCCGCCCTGGCAGAACTGGATGATCCGCGCGCAAGACTGCTCATCAACGAGCGATCCGGTCGTGCCGCCGTGCAGAACCCGGCCACCAGCGTCATGCTGGATGATGGCGAGATCGAACGGCGCGTGCGGCTGATCCGGCCCATGGAGGCGATGAACATTCCGGTGCGGGCGATGAATGAGACCCACTGGATCGAGGCCGACCGTGACGCCTTCAGCGCAGCCTGGAAGGCTGAACTGGCCGAGGTGCCCGAGTTCACCGATAACATCCTGCATATGGTGACCGGGCTGCTTCTGCCAATCTGGAAGCGCCTGCCGCAGGACTCCTCCCGCGTCTATCGGCTCCTGACCGACGAGGGTGAACGCATCATCGGTCGCCGGGTATCGCCGGCATGGGCCGCCAATGCCTCGACCAGTGGCGTCACCAGCAGCCTGACACCGGATGCCGCCTATGCCGCGCTAATCGAAGGTCGCACGATCCTCGACCTTGCCGAAGGGCTGCAACTGCGCCGCGTCCGCGTCATGGGGGCCAACCGGATCGAGGTGACAGGGTTCTCGGAAGCGATGCGCGACCGGCTGCGGGCCTATGGCCTCTTCAGCGAGATCATCTCGTGGAAACTGCGCTTCTTCGTGCCCGTCGATGCAACGGGACCGAAGATCACCGGCAAACTGCTTGACCGCTTCCCGGCCCTGCGCATCGGTGAGCGGGAGGCCGCATAATGACGCGTCTCAACGCTTCCGAACTGGCACATCGTCTCGGCCGACAGGCCGAGGCGGTGTGCCGTCACTATCTGTCGAATGGTCGTAAACAGGGCAATTACTGGCAAGTTGGCGATGTCCGAAACACGGCTGGCCGCTCCATGTTCGTCCGGTTGCATGACAGCACAAAGGGCTTCGCTGGAAAATGGCAGGACTCGGCCACGGGTGAATATGGCGATCTGCTCGACGTGATCCGGGATTCACTCGGCCTTATCGACTTCGCAGATGTTGCCGAAGAGGCCCGGCGCTTCCTCAGCCTGCCGCATCCTGAACCACAGCCGCCATCCCGCCAGCCTCGAATGCCAGCACCATCGGGATCATCCGAGGCAGCACGCCGCCTCTGGCGCATGACACAGCCGCTGATCGGCAGTATCGCAGAAGCGTATTTACGCGGACGCGGCATTACGGATTTACGCCAAGCCGCAAATCTGCGCTTCCACCCCAACTGCTACTGGCGGCCCGAGGACGATGGCCCGACCGAAACATGGCCCGCCATGATCGCCGCCGTCACCGACCTCGATGGCAGGATCACCGGCGTGCACCGCACATGGTTGGCCCCCGACGGTTCCGGCAAGGCACCTGTCGATCCGTCAAGGAAGGCAATGGGCGACCTGCTCAGACATGCAGTTCGTTTCGGTGATACGCAGGATGTCATGGCAGCGGGGGAAGGTATCGAAACCATCCTGTCGCTGCGTCAGGCTTTGCCCACCATGCCGATGGTTTCCGCGCTCTCGGCCGGACATCTCGCTGCCATCCTGTTTCCGCCGCAACTGCGCACGCTCTATATCGTCCGCGACAACGATCCGGCAGGTGACAGCGCCCGTGATAGCCTGGTGAACCGGGCGCACGAGGCCGGGATCAAGGCTATCACGCTCTCGCCCATGATGGGGGACTTCAACGAAGATCTCGCAACTCACGGGCTGGATGCCGTTCGGGCAGAGATCCGGGTGCAAATCGCTCCCGAGGACGTCAGCCGTTTCACGGCTTCAATTGCATAGCCGGTACGGATCCGTGATCGGGGCGTTCCGATCCTGTCATGCGCATAGGCTGCATCCTGTCATCAGCAGAGGACCGCGCCTTGGCCTTCCGAGAGGGCGATCGGCCCACAAACGCTCCGGTCAGGCAATGGCGGCGCCCGACTGATTTCCGTCGGCGGCGGAGCCGCCTTTACAGCGCGAAACAAATCAGCCGGGCTTTGCCATCAAGGCACTCGCCAGAGGCTCGCGCTGCCAGACCGGAGCGCCCGTGCGCTTTCGTCGCCATGAAGGCCGCGACGGTCGCGGTCCAACTGACGGAAGCATCCCATGTACGCGCACGACGATTTCGAACCCGATCACAGCACGTCCCCGACCGGCCATGCCATCGAGGAACTCGAACTCTACGGCTACCGCCCCTCCGAAGACGAGGCCGATCCCCGGATCACACCCGAAGATCACGTCATCCAGGGCGCAGTCTCCGACATCTTCGACGCCCTGATTTCCACCATGGCCGACACCAGCCTCGATTTCGACCTCGACGAGATCCTTTGGTCCACCGTCAACACCTTCCACCGCGCCGTGGAGCGGATCGAGACCAAACTCGACGATAACGAGCAGGCACAGAAGCGCCTTCAGCGCGAACAGGACGGCAGCGAGGTCAAATCCGTCCAGCTCGAAACCCTGATCGGCGCGGGCCAAAGCCTGATCGAGCGCCGCGACAGCATGGAAACCTTCCGCGATACCGCCGCCGACATCTATCTGCGCACCACCGGCACGCCCTGGTCGCAACGCTCCGGCTCACGGGTCAACCATCGCCAGATGACCTCGGCCATGATCGACAGCCGTGACTTCATCGCCGCAAAACGCCGGGCCGAGAACGAGGTGCTGCTGCCCGCAGGACCGAAGATCGCCTTCTCGGGCGGTGACACCACCGATCATCGGACGATCTGGGCCAAGCTCGATCAGGTCCACGCCAAGCACCCGGACATGGTGCTGATGCACGGCGGATCGCCCAAGGGCGCGGAACGCATCGCGGCCACCTGGGCCAATAACCGCAAGGTCGCACAGGTCGCCTTCAAACCCGACTGGGCAAAACACGCCAAGGCAGCACCCTTCAAGCGCAACGATCAGATGCTCGGCATCATGCCGATCGGGGTCATCATCTTCCCCGGCACGGGCATTCAGGACAACTTGGCCGACAAGGCCCGCAAGATGGGCATCCCGGTCTATCGCTTCGGGACCGGCAGCGCGTGAGCGCTGCCTTCCCACCTCATCATGAGCATGACGACAGCGCCCGCCGATCATTCCATGTCGCCCAGACAGGCAAATTCATGCTATATGTCGCGGTGCGCCATGGTGGTGGTGGAAGGCGCAACCGTCCAACCTTTTGCACGGAGACACCACCATGATCGTTCTCGGAATCCTCGTTTCCATCGCAGCCATCGGCACCATGTGCTGGCTGCTGTTCAATCTCGCCGTCTTCGCCCTGCCGTTCTTAATCGGCCTGAACGCAGGCACCTGGGCCTATGGCACAGGGGCTGGCTGGCTTGGCGGCATCGTCGTCGGTCTTCTCTCGGCCGGTTTGACACTGGCCGTCGGTCAGGGCCTGCTCATGCTGGTCCGCCCGATCTGGGCGCGTTTGCTGATTGCTCTGGTCTTCGTCGCTCCGGCGGGTATGGCCGGGTTTTACGCGACGCTCGGTATCGTAAAGCACATGATGCCGTCTGAGACATGGCAACTCATCTTCTCGGTGATTGGGGCGATTGCGGTGGGCGTGACGGCGTTCCTGCGCGTTGCAGGCATGGCGGCAGCCGGTCCAGCGGACGAGAACCTTGCACGCACCTGAACCGCAATGATCCATTGACGGCGACCAGACGCAGATTCGGATATTCTGCCATCTTCGTCAGGAGCATGGGATAGATCACGGGCAAGCACCGGATCAGCATGAGGCACAGACGCGGCCCATAGCAGCGCAGAACGGTCAGCGCCGGCGTCTGCGGATTAACCAGAACCCGGTTGGGGGCAATGCCGGTTGAACAGGCCGGGAAGAGAGATGCGCATGGCCTGAGATGGCGGGGTGACAAAAAGGCCGGTGTTACCGGTCTGGTATTCACGATGGAGCCTCAAGGTTGCCACCGTCTCCGTTCAGCCCCCCGTGTCTCGACCGCTCCAAACGGCCTCTTCAATGGCCTGATCTGGCCGAAGAACAGCGCGATGCGCTTCGACCGCTTTAGCGCAACAGCGTCGTCACAACTTTCTTCCCCTGACGGCAGAGCCGCCATTCCGCGCGGAACAGGAAAGTTTCTCCTGTGCTGTCCAGCCCCCAAAGGGGGTGCGCCAGCGTTCGTCTCCGGCCGGCCGATCGCCATAGAGGCCGCAATGGTGCGGGCTCGGAAACGGAAAACGGAGACTTAAAATGGCAACTATCGGCACCTTCAAGAAGACCGGCTCGAACGACTTCACCGGCGAAATCGTCACCCTCAGCGTCCAGGCCAAGGGCGTGCGCATCGTTCCCGACCTGCGCGCCACCGGCGAGAACGCCCCCAGCCACCGGGTCCTGGTCGGCCGCGCCGAAATCGGCGCCGCATGGTCCAAGCGCTCCAACGAGGGCCGCGACTATCTGGGCCTCAAGCTGGACGATCCAAGCTTCAACGCTCCGATCTACGCCAACCTCTTCGACGAAGAAGACGGCGAAACCTTCTCCCTCATCTGGTCCCGCCCCAACGGTCGCCGCGGCGACTAAGGCGCGGCACAAAGGCCCCGGCCGCAAGGTCGGGGCCTTTCTCATGCCCGCAGGAAAGCCGTCACGATCATTGCAACCGCTACACCCAGTTCTCCACCCGCACGCCGGGCATGCGGACGAACTCCTTCATATTGTTCGTCACAACGATCAGCCCCTCGCTGCGGGCGTGTGCGCCGATCTGCAAGTAATGGGCGACCGCCTTGTCGCCCAGCGGGCCGCGCTTGTCGAGCGCGCCGCAACCACGCAGTCGCGCGTTTCCGCCATTCGGCTTCGATCACTGACGCGGGAATGTCGTCAGGGTGTCTCCCATGTGATGCGCGACAGTGCTAACGAAAGATTGTCGAATTGATTGATCGGGTTAGGCGATCCACTTATCGCGTTAGACACGCTACCGCAAAACCATTCAATACCGCAGCCTTTTCAGGTCGGACGTGGCCTTGCGCCGTCCGGCTTTGGGAGGACGCGCCATGCAGAGCATAGATTGGCGTAATCCGGCGGCCTATAAACGCATTAAAGACCTTCCGCCCGCCGGTTTCGCCTGGGAATACCTTCGTCGTAACGAAGACTATCGCCATGACGTCGAGAGACTCGCGCAGAGGAGAGAACCCGCGGGAGAAGAGGTTGACGCCTTTGCGTGCCGCTGGGGGGTACGATTTCGCACACGACCCCGACGCGCAGCCTGACGGCGCACCGCCTTTCTGGTCGCCGCATTTCAATCCGCAGGCCATTACTCTGTCACCGGTCGAGCAGAACGATCCCGATGGCGGGCGGCTTGTCGCTCTCGCACATCTCGATGGCCTGATCCTACGTCGCGCGCCGGATGGCTGGCACGCAATCTGGCGTATCGGTGGGATGGAGCATCAATTCTGGCTGCCGCAGGGCGCGATCGATGCGGCAGCTTTCTATGCTGCAATCCTGCCTATGGACGAGTTCATGGAATTGCGCGCCCATGCTGCCCGCCGCCTCTGGCGGTGCCTGACAGGCCGCTCTCCGGGCCCGGATATTCGCACCATGCCAGCGCAGCTTCGGCAATGGCACCTTCTGTCGCTACGGGCGCTGGACGCACGGCTACACGGCGAAAGCTATCGCGCCGTTGCCGAAGTCCTACTCGGCTTCCGTGGCAACAAGGAAGAATTCGAGACTGATCCGCGCAAGAATAAGGCACGTCGTCTTGTTTCCCACGGCATCAGGATGATGCGCGGGGGCTATCGGCTACTTTTGCATTATCCGGTAAAGCCAGGTCCGCGCTCAAAGGGCAAATGAGGCTGTCTCACCGATTCCTGTTTGCCGCAGCCTGTTCCAGTATTTGCCTGTAACCTTCCCGCGACAGCCATTGGGCGCGTTCCAGATGGCTCTGCCAGCATCGCCGGGTTAGCATCTCATCTGAT
Organism: Pseudomonadota bacterium; assembly: GCA_023449855.1. Taxonomy (GTDB): domain Bacteria; phylum Pseudomonadota; class Alphaproteobacteria; order Rhizobiales; family Xanthobacteraceae; genus Tardiphaga. The sequence continues at coordinate 11,455 of JAEXHR010000204.1, forward strand.
GCCGGATCGCGGTGCAGAACAATTCGCGCCACTTCCTTCCAGTCCGCATCCTCGGCCTTGGCGTCGAGAAGGCGCAGATAGGTCACGAAATGCTGCTCGTCATAGGCGGTCATGACATTGCCGGACGGCGCTAGATCATCCACATCGGGATCAAGTTCGACGGGTGCTTTCACGGTTATTCCCCTTCTTTCAGAAGAGTTTCTGCGGTTCGCCCCCGCAATAAAACTCTCTGACTCCTGGTGATCGGGGAGTTAGTAACCGTGTTGAACGGCCCCATGGCCTTTAGCTGGAAAGCCTGTTGCATACGCCACAGGCTCCCCGACCATAGGGTCAAGGAGTGTGGTGCCGTCACGGCCGACACCAACCGTCAACAGGGGTTACTAAGCCCCGGAGCAGTGCGTTTGCTCCATCTGCATTCATAGCCGAACTGCGCGCGGATGTCTTGAGCGAATCCGCATCGGTCTCCCTGAGTTGCTGAAATCTCACGTCTTTTCGCGCTGACATAGCCCCTTTCGGGGTGCCGTCTGCGCATAGGCGCAAATGCGGCACGCTACACGCCGCCGATCACTTCCCATGGTTCGCCATAGCGCGCCGCCGTCTCCGGCAGCCGCATCCACCTGACGAACCGGAGGTGATCTCATGGCCGAGCGCCGCAACACGGAAATGCCACCGCGCATGCTGCGCACTCAGGAAGCGGCACGTTTCCTCGGTATTTCTCTTCGCACACTGGAAAAACACCGGACCTACGGGACCGGCCCGACCTATCGCAAAATCGGTGGCCGGGTTCTCTACACGGTCGAAGATCTTCAGTCCTGGGCTGACATCGGCACGCGCAAATCCACCAGTGACGAGGGCGCCGGCACGGTCTTTCCGGCGCGCCCCCTGACGCCTGAAGAGCGGAGCAAGCTCTGAATGCGGCGCGTCGATCACCCTGACGCCCTGCGGCGAGAAGGCGGCAGCGAGCGCAGCCACCTCGATCCCTTCGTGGTAGCAACCGGCGATGCCAGTCCGCGCGACCAGCGCGATCTGATGGAACGGCCTTTCTTCTCGCTGGCGAAGACGCCGCGCACGAAGCCCATCCTCTACAAGACCGCGGATGTCGAGGTGCAGGTGTTCGGGATGCCCGAACACGGCATGGCGACGATCTGGGATGCTGATGTGCTGATCTGGGCTGCAAGCCAGATCGTCGCCGCCGAAAACAACGGCATCAAAACATCCCGCTTCTTCCGCTTTACGCCCTATCATCTGCTGCGCGCCATAGGGCGCGACACAGGAAACCGGCAATACATGCTGCTGAAGGCAGCGCTTGCCCGGCTGCAATCCACGGTCGTCGCCACGACGATCCGTAACGGCAAGCATTGGCGCCGCCGCCAGTTCTCCTGGATCAACGAATGGGAAGAGATGACCACGCGCGACGGTCGCGTCGAGGGTATGGAGTTTGTCCTGCCCGAGTGGTTCTACAACAGCGTCCTTGACCGTTCTCTGGTCCTGACCATCGACCCGGATTATTTCCGGCTGACCGGCGGTATCGAGCGCTGGCTCTACCGTGTCGCCCGTAAACATGCCGGACATCAGCCACATGGCTGGTTGTTCGAGGTTGCGCACCTCTACCAGAAATCCGGCAGCATGGCCCGGCCATCGGACTTTGCGCTGGACCTGCGCCGCATTGCTGCCCGCCAGCCGCTGCCCGGCTACAGGCTCAAGATCCTGCGCGAAGATCGCCGCGAACTGCTGCGAATCCGCCCTGAAAATCTATCCACAGTGCCTGTGGATAACATTGTGGATGCCGTCGGTACATCAGGCGCAAAGGGTATCGGTACATCAGGCGCAGCACTATCGGCACATCAGGCGCACGAACCCCAGTTAAGCCTCTGGAACAAAAAGAATAATCCGGATGCTAACTTAGAATCTAACATACTGACTCTAACTTGTTGTTGTGGATCAACAAGCTGTGGAGACAACGCCTCTCCACTTCAGTCTGCCATCGGCGAACTGATCCGTAAAGCCGCTTTTACTGAAGACGACGGCGACGGGCGCTCGAAAGAGCGCGCGAACCCCATCGTCTGCCGTCGCTGCGGCCGTTCCCTTCCATCATCGTCACGCTGAGGTGCGGCTCATGTCTCTCCGAAGAGCACTCGCTAACATCCGTGGTCGGCATGGTGTCCGCCACATTCCGGGATCTGGAGACCAGGCGGTCAGGCTAACTAGCGCCGTGCGGTTGGTCCCGAAGGCCGCCGGCAATCAAAGTTTCGATCTCGCCCAAATCCCCGTCTCCCCGGGAGACGCCGCTCCGCCGTGGCGGAACCTGGTAACGCCGATGGTGGGGGCGGCCGGGTCGCTCAGGCCTCCATCAGGCGCGAGCGGTCCGGCCGCCCTTCAGGCCGACGCCGTAACGGAAGGTCGAACCGTCGACCCAGATCTTGTGCAGGAGCACGGCCAACGCCCGCGCCACGGCGGTCGCGGCCTTCTTCAGCCCCTTCTTCTTCACCAGCCGCAGCCCCCAGAGCCGCAGCTTGAAGTTCTTGGGGATGCGCGTGAGGATGGCGATCGCCGCCTCGTAGAGCATGGCGCGGGTCATCTCGTCGCCGCATTTGGAGATGCGTCCCGACCGGTTGGTCTCGCCGGACTGGTATCGTCGTGGCGTCAGACCGAAGTGGGCGCCGACGGTCGTCGATTTCCTGAACCGGCTGGGATCGTCGACGGTGGCGCGGAAGGTCAGCGCCACGATCGCACCGACGCCGGGCACCGTCATCAGCCGCCGCACCGCCTTGTCGTTGCGGGCGGCCGCCAGCGCCATGCGGTGCATCCGGGCGAACTGCAAACGCATCGCCGCGCGGGCGGCGAGCAGCGGCTCGACGATCTGTTCGAGTTCGGGGATGCCGGCGACCAGCTCGCGCACGCGTGCATCGAACCTGCCGGTCGACACCTGTCCGACCTTCAGCCCGAACGGCCGGATCAGGCCGCGGATCATGTTCTCCATGTCGATGACTTTTCCCAGCAGCGCCTTGCGGCCGGCCAGAAGCACGCGCAGCGCCTGCGCGGCCTGGGATTTCACATGCACGGGCCGGAACCAGCCGGTGCGCATCAGCTGCGCGATGCCGCGCGCGTCGTTGCGGTCGGTCTTGTTCAGCATGGCGTTCAGCGCCGCCTTGGTGTGGCGCGTCTCGATGCACACGACCGGCAGGCCCTTGTCGTCGAGGGCCGTATGCAGCCAGGCGCTGAACGAAAAAGCTTCCAGCCCGACACGTTTCAGGTGGATGCCCCATTCGGAAAGAAACAGCTCGATCGCATCCGGGTCGGACGGCAGCTTTGCCTCCCGGACGACCTTGCCCTCGCCATTCACCACGCACACGCTTGTCGCCTCCAGCGATACGTCCAGTCCCGCGTAATAGTCCATTTCCAGCCTCCGTCGCCGATCCCGACGGAGCACCGCGCGCCGCCTTCCATGATCGTTTCACGAAGGCATCATCGCCACAGCCGCAGCGCTGGCCAGCGGGCACAACACAGTACCCCGGCTAAC
>JAEXHR010000241.1 GCA_023449855.1 Pseudomonadota bacterium
ACTCGACTTGTCGTCGGCTGCGTCAGATGTGTATATGAGACTGGCTCGGTTCGTCGAGCTTGACCGAGAGGTAGTCGCGGCCCTGCTCGGAGGTCTTCTGCCAGGCGGCGCCGAGCTCAACGCTTCCGGCATAGACGCGGAACTGCGGACCCTTGTCGGAGGGGTTTTCGACCCGCGCGATGCGTGCCTTGACGTTGAGCGCGAGCGTGCGAATGGAGCCGGTGAAGCCGTTCTTTTCGGAAGTGAAGGTGCCGATAGTCGCCATTGTCGTAATCCCTTTCGTTGTTCGGGCCGCGCCCACCGCGGCCTCGATGGCAGTCGCAAAGACCGGTGACGATCGGACCGCACCTGATAAGGCCGCAATGCAATGGAGGGCGGCAAGTCGCAGATTTGTTAGTGGGAGAGGAGGGGACCGCAGGTCGCCGGGGTAAGAAATCTGAGCCTTGTCGTTGCGGGAAGACGATCGAGGCGCAGCCGGTCTCCGGTCAGACATGCCTCATCGAGCCCGCAGATGGGCTGCCGGAAACTCTGTCGTAAAGGGATATAGCAATGGCGCTCACCGCATTTGCTCATGGGAAGAGCGGCAACCCGGCTTATGCTCCGCCTGTCCAAGCGTTGGGGCCTGCCTCGGTTGGGGAATGGGTCCCGTGCGAACGTCGTCCGACTTGCTCACCACGCCCAGTGCGATATCGTTGTGCTCGCAAATCGCAGCCTGGAGGATCAATGCGCCAGCAGACCAAGCCGTTCATCATTGAGCGCAAACCTTCCCGCAAACCGAAGCCAGACACTCAAAAACCGTCGATCTGGGGAAGGCTGGATGCTGACATCGCACAAGGTCTCCAGGATCAGCGTGACATGGACGAGGCGGCCGTCGCCGGTGGTGACGACCGCGCCTGACCTTCAGGCCGCAGCCTTCAGATCCGTTTCCGGCTGCAAGGAATGCAGAAAATTCACCGCGCGCTGCGCGTGAGCCGCCGCCTGGAAGATGGCCCGCTTGTCGTTGGAAAGGATAGATAACCAGGACTGCAGGTAGGAAGCGTGATCGGCCCGTGGCTCAAGCTCCGGCGCTATGCCGAGATCGGCGCAAAGGAAGCAACTGCCGAGCTCGGCGATGAGCTCTTCACGGGCTCGTTCTGTCCGATCTTTTGCATAGCGTGACAGGTCACGGCCGACGCGATGTTCCGCCGCCGTCCAGTGCGTCGCCTCATGGCTGAGGACGGCCGCGTATCCAGCAGCATCGCGAAACGCCTCGAAAGGTGGCATCTGGATGTAGTCCATGACGGGTGAGTAGTAGGCCTGATTGCCGCCGTGCCGGATGACTGCGCCCGTCGCTTTGAAGAATCGATCGGCGCTCTCGATGCGCTCGACGGGATCCCGCACCTTGGCTGGCGGGGCATAATAGGTGTCAGGCAGGCCATCGATCTGCTCGATACTGAACACCGAGTATGCCTTCAGGAACGGGATTTCCCGATCGACATCGTTGCCGCTACCGTCGGCCACCGATTTGGTGAAGCGACTGGCGAAGACAACCGTCGAGCCCGTTTCGCCCTTCCGCACGGCTCCGCCCAGTTCGAGAGCCTGCTTGAATGTCATCCACATCGAGGAGGAGAAGCCGCGCGACAGCTGCTCCGACCACAACAGGAGCACGTTCATGCCGGAGTAGGGCATGCCGTTATGGCGCACCGGCCGGGTAATCCGGTCACTGGTGTTGGCGGCGCTCCACGGCTTCATCCAGGGGCGGACGCCCTGTCCGAGCTCCTCGACGATCCGCTCGGTAATCCGCGTGTAGATGTCGAGCCGATCCGCTTCCGTTTTCCTGGCCATGACCTCATTCTCCTTCTTCAGAAACCGCGCCGATCGCGGTCCGTCACGGAGGTCCGAAGTCAGGGGACGATGGTGTGGCCATGCACCGGAACGGCCGCAACAGCGTGGAGGACGGCAAAGCCGTTGCATGGGCGCCCGGCTCCTGCAAGACCGCCGAGCGGGACGGACCGCGACAGGCACGTCTCCGGCTTTCCCTCTCGACACGAAAAAAGGCCGGCGCAGTCGGGCGCCAGCCTATGATCAAGAAGAAAGGGCGGGGTTACCCCCGCCAGCGGCATCAACCGAAGGCCGCCATCTGAGCCTCGGCCGCCTTGCGGTCGAGCGAGGCCCCGGGGGTCTCGACCGGCCGGTCGAAGGGCTTCCAGGTCTCGCCGACAACCTGTTCGTAGGCGGCCACCGCGCCCTCGGCTGCCATGCGCAGCGCGTGGGACTGGACACCCATGTCGGCTGCAAATTCCCGCTTGCGCTGGGCGCCGCTGTCATAGCCGACCGGACCGTCGATATCCTCGTCACGCGCATTATTGGATGCCTTGGCGGTTGCATCGCGCGCCTCGGTGACAGCCCGGCTGTAGAACTGTCCGGCGCCATGCGCCGATCCGACGAAGGCCCCGACGATCCTCTGCAGATGGATCTGCATGGCCTTGCTCCCTAAGCCTTCGGAGAGGCTGTCGGCGGTCTCGACGATCAGCCGCTCATGCAGGCTGCGGATGCCATCGCTGTCGACGATAGCCGTGCCGAAGCTTTCGGCGATCTTGTGCGCCTGAACGGCGTCCGGGCAGGAGAGGCGGACCATTTCGAGAGTGGTTCCGCGGCGTGATTGCGCCGATCGGGCGGTAGAGCGATTGCTGGTGGCGGGCTTGGCCATGTCTGTTCCTTCCGTGGCTGCCGAAGCGGTTCCGGCCCGTGCCGGT
>JAEXHR010000281.1 GCA_023449855.1 Pseudomonadota bacterium
CAGACCGGTGATGAACGGCATCGCCACGAAGAAGATCATGATCACGCCATGGGCGGTAAAAACCTGATCATAGTGATGCGCATTCAGGTAACCTTCGGAGCCGTTGAAGGCGAGAGCCTGCTGCAGACGCATCATCACAGCGTCGGCGAAGCCGCGCAGGAACATCACAAGACCGAGGATCATATACATGATGCCGATCTTCTTGTGGTCCACGCTGGTGAACCACTCCTTCCAGAGATAGCCCCACAGCCTGAAATAGGTCAGGCCGGCCACGAGCGCGATGCCACCGAGCGCGACGGCGCAGAAGGTGGCAACGACGATCGGCTCGTGCAGCGGCAGCGATTCGAAGGTGAGGCGGCCGAAGAGAACTTTGGCCAGCCCGGTGTTTTCAGCAATTCCGGTTGCAGCAGACATGAGACTCGATCCGGATCAGGTGTTGGAAGCGCGTCGCTCAGCGGGCGACGGCGCAGGCGTGAATTGGAACGGCGCAGGCGCATTCCGGCGCGGCAGACCGGCGCCGCTCATCGGCGTCGGATCGCCCGGCGTCGTGGTGCGGTCGGCGGCTTCGCGGATCGCATCAGCGACGGTGCAGACGCTGGCGACGTAGTTCTTGACTGCAGCGGAACCGTCGAGCTGCGAGACATTGTACTTCAGCGGCAGGATGTTGCGGGCGCTGGCGAGACCCATGCCGCCCTTGCTGTCGATCGCCATCATCTCGCTCATGCACATCTTGCCGGGCTGGGCGCACTGATTGAGGATCAGCTTGTACAGATCGGCATCGACGCTGTTGTAGAGCTTCACCGGCACCTTCTCGCTCGGCTTTTCGAGCTCGAGATAGACGTCGCGGCTCAGCTTGTCCTGGCTGCCCTTGGCTTTGGCGATCCAGGCATCGAAGCCAGCCTGATCGACACCATGGAAAGCGAAGCGCATGTTGGAGAAGCCGGCGCCCGAATAGTTGGCCGAGAAGCCTTCATACTTGCCGGGCTTGTTGATGACGGCGTGAAGCTTCGTTTCCATGCCGGGCATCGCATAGATCTGGCCAGCGAGCGCGGGAATGTAGAACGAGTTCATCACCGTGGTGCCGGTAATCTTGAAGCGAATTTGGCGATCCACCGGAGCGGCAAGCTCGTTGACCGCAGCGACACCATATTCCGGATAGATAAAGAGCCACTTCCAGTCGAGCGCAACAACTTCGACGACCAGCGGATCGTTCAGCGTCGCGGCTTGGCCAGGCGCAATGCGGTCAAGGCGACGATACGGATCGAGGAGATGCGTGCTGCTCCAGGTCACTGCGCCGAGGCAGATGATGATCAACAGCGGCATCGCCCAGATGACAAGCTCGAGATGGGTCGAATGATCCCAATCCGGCTCATATTGAGCGGCGGTGTTGGACTGGCGGTATTTCCAGGCAAAGAACACGGTGAGTGCCATCACCGGGATAATGATGAGCAGCATCAAGACCACGGAAACAACCACGAGATCGCGTTGCTGCACTGCGATGTCACCCGCAGGATTCATGACCACGAAATTGCAGCCGCCCAGCAAGGCAACCAAGGGCAGCAAAAGGAGGATTCTCAGGCGGCTCAAGGTCTTACCCATTCGATAATGTCAGTTCGCGCGCACGGTTAGGCGCATTTGTTGCACGGCAACATTGGACAATTTGTCCAATGGTTCGGAACCGCGCTTCACGACAAATCGTCAACTACCCGGCATGCATTCTTGCGCCGGATTCAGTATATGCAACCTACGATACAAATGGATTGAAGATATGGCGCAAGCGACATCGACGATGGAACAGGATGCCCGTCGCCTGAACGCGGATAGCCATGGCGAGGTGAACCCGGGCGAGATCGCCATCGGCGTGATCATCGGGCGCACGTCGGAATTCTTCGACTTCTTCGTCTATGCGATCGCCTCGGTGCTGGTGTTTCCGAAGCTGGTTTTCCCGAACCTCGATCCGCTGACCGGCACTCTCTATTCCTTCGCGATTTTCGCGCTGGCCTTCATCGCCCGCCCGATCGGCACCATGATCTTCACCGAGATCGATCGTCGCCAGGGCAAGGGCGCGAAAATGACCGTGGCGCTGTTCCTGCTCGGCGTCTCGACCGTCGCCATCGCCTTCCTGCCTGGCTATGAAACAATCGGTATTGCTTCCGCTTGGCTGTTGGCCGCTGCGCGCATCGGCCAGGGCCTGTCCTGGGGCGGCACCTGGGACGGTCTCGCTTCGCTGCTTGCACTGAACGCGCCGGAAGGCCGCAAGGGTTGGTACGCCATGATCCCGCAGCTCGGCGCGCCGATCGGCCTGATCGTCGCTTCTGCGCTGTTTGCCTTTTTCGTCGATACTCTGTCGGCGGAAGACTTCCTCGATTGGGGATGGCGCTATCCGTTCTTCGTCGCTTTCGCCATTAACGTGGTGGCGCTGTTCGCCCGTCTCCGTATGGTCGTGACGCCGGGCTATACGGAACTGTTCGAAAGCCGCGAGCTTGAGCCGTCCTCGGTGCCGGAAACCATGGCCCAGCAAGGCCGCACCATTGTCGTCGGCGCCTTCGCACCGCTCGCTTCCTTCGCTCTCTTCCACATGGTCACGGTGTTCCCGCTCTCCTGGGTGTTCCTGTTCACCCGTGAAACGCCGGGTCGCTTCCTCGTGATCGAATGCATTGGCGCCGTGGTCGGCATCATCGCCATGCTGTTCTCGGGTTACATCGCCGACAAGGTCGGCCGCCGCACCCTGCTGGCGGGTTCGGCGATCGCAATCGCGGTGTTCTCCGGCTTCGCTCCGCAGATGCTCGATGGCGGTCTCGCCGGCGAACTGGCCTTCATGGTCCTGGGCTTCATCCTGCTCGGCCTGTCGCTCGGCCAGTCCTCGGGTTCGGTCGCATCGAGCTTCCGCAAGCGCTATCGCTATACCGGCTCGGCGCTCACCACCGACCTCGCTTGGCTGTTTGGCGCCGGCTTCGCACCGCTCGCCGCGCTGCTGCTGTCCAGCCATTTCGGTCTGTCATCGTCGGGCGTCTATCTGCTTTCGGGCGCGGTTTGCACACTGCTGGCGATCTCGATCAATCGCCAGTTCGCGAGCCGTGACGCTGAAGCGGTTCAGCCGTAAGCTCAGAAATCCGGTAAGAAATAAAAGGGGCCCGGCTGAAAGCCGGGCCCCGTTTTGTTTGGCGAATATATCGGTTCAGGCGTTCGCGCCGCCATCAACCGTAATGCCCGTGCCCGTGATCTGGCGTGCCGCGGGGCTCGCCAGGAATGCGACTGCAGCAGCGACGTCTTCCGGCTTGCCGTAGTGACCGAGCGCCGTTTGCGCGCGCTGGCTATCCGCCTGCTCGCCTGCCGCAGGATTCATGTCTGTGTCCGTCGGGCCTGGATGGACGAGATTCACGGTGATGCCGCGGGGGCCGACCTCGCGGGCGAGGCCGCGCGTGAACGACAACAAGGCCGATTTCGACATCGAATAAACGGTGATTCCGGCCGACGCCACGCGCTCTGCGAGGCAAGATCCAATGGAAATGATGCGGCCGCCTTGCGGCAACAGTGGGATGGCCGCCTGCGAGGCCAGCACCACCGATCGCACGTTCACGTCGAGGATCGCATCGATATCGGCGAGGCTCATCTCGGCGACCGGACCGCCGCGGGCGATACCGGCATTATTGACCAGGATGTCGAGCCCACCGAGCTTGTCGGCGGCATCCTGCACCGAGCGCTTCACGGCTGCGGCATCGGCGCTATCGGCCTGGATGGCAAAGCCACGCCGGCCCTTTGCTTCGATGGCCCGGACGACCTCGGCGGCTTTATCTGCCGAACGCTCATAAGTGATTGCAACATCAGCGCCTTTTTCAGCGAGCGCTAAAGCGATCGCGGCGCCGATACCGCGCGAAGCACCCGTCACGAGGGCGCGCTTTCCTGCTAATTCCGACATATCTTTTCCTTTATGTGTCGAACGACACAAAATTAACTAGGTGCGTTGCGGCGCATGGTCAAGAGAATTATATAACGAACGATGCAGAAATTGGATGACACGACACCAGCCACCGTACCGAAGCCGGCCCGCGGCCGTCCGCGTGCTTTCGACCGCGAGTCCGCCTTGGCGGCAGCGACGCGATTGTTTTGGCAAAAAGGTTTTGCGGCAACCTCAATCTCCGACCTCACGGCGGCGATGGGGATTGGTTCGCCCAGTCTCTATGCGGCGTTCGGGTCGAAGGAGGCGCTATATGGCGAGGCGCTGCGATATTACGGCGAGACTTATGAAGCACTGGTCTGGAGTGGTTTTGCGAAGGCCGAGACCGCGCGCGAGGCTGCCGAAGCATTCCTGATGGATTCGGCGGCCGCTTTAACAGGCTCGGTCGGACGCAATGATCCGCTGGGCTGCATGGTGACGTTATCGGCCGTCGGCAGCGAGGGGCAGGTGGAGCTTGGCGAGATCGTCAAGGCGGCGCGTGCCGCCGGGCTTGAGCGCGTGAGAGAGCGGTTTCGCCGCGCGATCAACGACGGCGAATTCGACGCTTCAATCGATGTCGACGGGCTCTCGCGGTTCTTTCTTGCCGTGCAGAGTGGAATGTCGCTGATGGCGCGGGATGGAGCGAGCCGCCAGGAACTGGAAGCCGTTGCTCGTCACACCATGCGCGGCTGGGACGACCGTATCGCCGTCTAACTAATGGGACAGCGGCACGTCGTCCTGATGCAGGATGCGTTCGGCGGCGCCTTGCAGGTCGTCATACTGGCCTGATTTCAGCGACCAGAGGAATGCGGCGAGACCGCAGAGGCCGAGTCCGATGGCGATCGGGATCAAGTAGAAATAGTCGGTCATTCGGCCGGCTCCATCCGCATGGCGATGGAATTCTTCGTGCCTGCATCGCGCTTCACATCGGACGCGCGCCGTCCGCGCAGGCGGAGCGCATTGGCGACCACGACAACGGAAGACCCCGACATCGCAATCGCTGCCACCAGCGGCGTGACGTGGCCGAGAATCGCAATCGGCACGGCAATGAAATTGTAGCCGACTGCCAGTGCGAGATTCTGCCGAACCAGCTTTTGCGCTTCGCGCGACACCGCAATGGCAAGCGGCACGGCCTCGAGATTGTCGCGCAGGAAAACGAGATCGGCGGCGTTGCGCCCGACATCCGCGGCGGAAGCCGGCGCCATCGAGGCATGCGCCGCCATCAATGCCGGCGTGTCGTTGAGGCCATCGCCGACCATCAGCACCTTTTTCCCAGCGTTGGTGAGATCGGCGACATGCTCGGCCTTGCCGCCGGGCAGCACGCCGGCAAAGGCGGAAACGCCCAGCGAAGCTGCAAGCGTACGCACCGGCGTCTCGCGATCGCCGGAGACGACTTCGATGGCAAAGCCATCGCTCTTCAGCTCGGTGACGCACTCGGCAGCACCCGCACGCAGACTGTCCTCGAAACGGAAATCGGCGAGGCGCTTGCCGTCGCGTGAGAGAACCACGGACGACTCCTCGATATCCGTGCTCGTCACGCAATCCAGCGCCCATTCGGGACGGCCGAGCCGGAGCACACTGCTCTCCATGCGCGCTTCCATGCCGCAACCGGGTATTTCGGAAATGAGGTCGAATGCGATGGGCGGCGTCGTACTTTGCGCCGCCGTGGCCAGTGCACGCGAGAACGGATGCCGCGAATGCGTGGCGATGGCGCCTGCCAGCGTCAACATCGCCGGATCGAGCTTGTCGGCATCGACGAGACGCGGACGGCCCTGGGTCAGGGTGCCGGTCTTGTCGAACACGATGGTGTTGACCTCGGCAAGACGTTCCAGCGCGCCACCATCCTTGATCATGATGCCGGCTTCGAACAGCCGCCGTGCCGCGACCACCTGCACCATCGGCACCGCGAGGCCGAGCGCGCAGGGACAGGTGATGATCAGCACCGCGACTGCAATGGTGATGGCATGATGCCAGTCGCCCTCGACGAACATCCAGCCGATCAGCGTGAGCAGCGCCGTGAGATGCACCACGGGTGCGTAAAGTGACGAGGCGCGATCCGCGATGCGGCGATAGCTGGAGCGCCCCTGCTCGGCCGCTTCCATCATCCGCAGCATTTCCGCCAGGAACGAGTCCTTCGCCGCCGCGCTTGCCGTGATGGTCAGGGGACCTGTTAGATTGAGCGTGCCGGCGCGCAGCTCGGCGCCGGGCTGTGCCGGCTGCGGCACGCTCTCGCCCGACACCAGCGATACGTCGAGCTCGGACAGTCCCTGCGTGACCACGGCATCCACCGGCACGCGCTCACCGGCCGCGAGCAGGATGGCCATGCCCGGCTTGATCTCGGCGACGGGCAGATAGGTCTGCGTGCCATCGGCCTGCTGCACCAGCGCTCCGCGAGCGGCGAGACGCGCGAGCCCCTTCACCGCGACGCGCGCGCGTTCGCGCATCATGTGATCGAGGGTGCGGCCGATCAGCAGGAAGAACAACAGCGACACCGATGCATCGAAATAGGCATGCGGGCCGTGCGTCGCGGTCTCATACAGGCTCATGCCGAAGGCGAGCGAGACGCCGAGCGAGATCGGCACATCCATATTGGTGCGGCCATGGCGCAGTGCCTGCCATGCCGAGCGGAAAAAGACGCGACCGGCATAGAGCAGCGTCGGTAGCGCGATCAATGCAGAGAGGCCGTGAAACAGATCGCGTGTCGCCGGCTCCGCGCCGGACCAGACCGAGACCGAGAACAGCATGATATTGCCGGCCGCAAAACCCGACACTGCAAGCGCACGAATCAGTTCGGAAAGCGTCGCATCTTTCGCGTCGCCATCGACCTCGAACAGATGCGCGTCATAGCCGACATCGCGCAGCGTCCCGATGAAATCGGGCGGCGTGTCCAGTTCGGCGCGCCATTTGATGGTGACGCGTTTGGTGGAGAGATTGACCCGCGCCGAACTGACGCCCTTGAGCCCCCCAAGGGCCTTTTCGACGGTGTGGATACAGGCGCCGCAATGGACATCGGGCACCGACAGATCGGTCTGCCGCAAATTACCGGCGATGGGACGGCTGGCGAGCAGGATTTCGCGCGGGTCTGTCGCCGACAGCATCGCCAGTTCTGCGCCTGTGCCACAACAGCTCATCAGAGGCCTCACTAACCCGCGCCGGACACCTCGGCACCCGGCTTCATCGCCACATAGGCGTGCCATGTCCCGTGGCCGAGCACGGGAAACACGATGACCATAGCGAGCAGGCCGGTCATGACATTGATCAAGAACAAACCCAGCGCGATGGCCGCCCAGGTCAGCATCACCGGCAGATTGGCCCAGACCATCGCCATGCTGGTGCCCATGGCGGTGAGCGCATCGACCCGCTCATTGAGCAGCATCGGGATGGCGAACACACTGATGGCAAAAGAGAAAGCGGCGAAGATGCCGCCAACCGCCGTGCCCGCGATCAGCATCGCCCAGCCGACCGGCGTGGTGAACAGCATGGCGGCGACGCCATTGATGCCGGGAAACGGATTGATACCGAAAAACAGCGCATAGATGATGACCGCCGCGCGGATCCAGACCAGCATCAAGGCAGACAGCAGGAGCCCTGCGAACAGCACCTGCCCGCCCGATTTTGGCCGCACCACGATCATCTGCACCAGCGAGACGCGCTCGCCGGCCGCGATGCGCCGGCTCTTCTCATAAAGGCCGATGGCCAGCAGGGGTCCGATCACCATGAAGCCGGCAAAGACCGGAAACAGGATGTAATCCCAGCCGAACGCGAACAATCCGCCCACCAGAATGAAGGACACGACGAAGACCAGCAGCCCGTAAGCGAGGCTTGCGGATGGCTCGATGGTCAGGTCGCGCCAGCCTGCTTTCAACCAATCGAAGGCGGCGGCGGGCGGGAGGTGACGATCTCGCGAAATCGCCGGTGGGAGCGGAGCAGAGACGGCAGGAAGATTCATGTTCGATCTCCCAACTTTCCTGGTTGGAGCCTGATCTTATCCGAAAATCGATTCGCGCCTTTCGGGATCATGCCCTAGGACCGCGGCGTACATGAGGATGAAGCGGCACTGAACTTGCCGGCCTCGGCGACTGCGACACCGCGTTTGACGTGATCGATGCAATCGGGTTGCGACGAGAAGGCGACATAAACGAGATGCGCATTGGCGACAGCGACCAGCAGCAAGCCAGCCGCGACCGACAGCCAGATCAGAATTTTCGTGTTGAGGCGCCGCGCGACGATATCCATCATTGTCCCGCACTCCGGAGATCGACGAGGTAGAGGGCGAGAATCTTGCGATCTAGAAGCGACAACCGCGTCTCCCAGCTCGGCATCTGCCCCTGTCGTCCGCCCCAGACTGACGTGAACACCGTCTGCGCATCGCCGCCATAGATCCAGGACAGGTCGCGCAGATTCGGTGCGCCGACATCGGTGTTACCCTTGGCATCCTCACCGTGACAGGCAACGCAGTTGTCGGTGAAGACCGTCCTTCCGCGCGCAATTTTTTCCGGCGCAATGGATTTGGCAACCGCCGGGATCGACAGACTTCGCACATAATCGACGACATCATCGATCTTGTCGCGCGTCAGCATGCCATCGCGGCCGAAGGCCGGCATCTGCGACAGCCGCGTGTCCGGATGCGTTGCGTTGATGCCGACACGGATCGTCTCGGCGATGGCATCGGGCGTGCCGCCCCAGAGGAAGGCCTGCGACACCAGAGACGGAAAGCCGTGCCCACCCGTCGCCGCGCGACCATGACAAGCCGCGCAATTGTCTCCGAACAGAGTCGCCCCGGTCTGACGCACGATGGTCATCAGGCGCTTGTCATGCTGAATCGCCTGAAAGCTTTCGGTCTCGATCAACCCAGCCCATTTCGCACGATCCGCTGCGGCTTCCCTCACCTGCGCCGTGACGATGTCGCGCTGATCGATGCCGAGCAGGCCTCGCGTATAGGTGACGCCGAGCGGCCAGGCCGGCATCAGAACCCAGTACACCACCGAATAGAGGAAGGCGGCCCAGAGAAAGAAGTACACCGCACGCGGCACCGGCGTGTTCAGCTCTTTGATGCCATTCCACTCATGGCCGGTGGTGAGATAGCCCGAGACGGGATCGCGTTCTTCTACCGCCATTTTCCACCCTCGAACGGCTTGTCCTCACGCGGATCGAGGATCGATTGTGCGGCAGTATCGAACGGCTTTCTGTTCGACGGCCAGAACGCATAGATCAGAACGCCGACCGACATGGCGATCAGGTAGAACAGACCGAAGGACTTGGCGAACCAGACGGTGGTCTCGTGTTCCATCGTCACTCTCCCGCTCTGGCCGTGGCGGTCTTGTGTGCGGCGTCGGTCAGCTTGCCGAGAATCTGCAGATAAGCGACCAGAGCATCCATCTCGGTGGGCTCGCCAGACGTGCCATCGAAGGCGCGGATATTGGTAGCGGCACCGTAGCGCTTGGCGACGCCCTCCGCGAAGGGCGTGTCTGGCGTGGTCTGGCCGTAGGCATCAACGGATGCATTGGCGATCATCTCGTCCGTATAGGGCACGCCGACCTTGCGCATGGCGGCAAGATGCAGGCCGAGATCATCGGTGCGCAGCTTGGCCCGCGTGAGATACGCATAAGGTGGCATCACCGATTCCGGCACCACATGGCGCGGATTGATCAGATGCTTGACATGCCAGTCGTCGGTGTATTTGCCACCCAGCCGCGCGAGATCGGGCCCGGTGCGCTTCGAGCCCCACAGCATCGGATGGTCGTATTTGGATTCGACGGCGAGCGAATACGGCCCGTAGCGCTCGACCTCGTCGCGCAAGGTGCGGATCATCTGAGAGTGGCAGGCATAGCAGCCTTCGCGGATGTAGATGTTGCGACCGGCAAGTTCGAGCGGCGTGTAGACGCGCATGTCCGGCGCATCCTCCACCGTCTGGTGAATGGTGAACAGTGGCGCGATTTCGACGATTCCGCCGATCGAGGCCGCAACGATGATGCCGATCGCCAGCGTCAGGGTCTTGCGTTCGATCCGGTAATGCAGTCCGAGAAATCCCATCGCTATTCTCCCGGCTGCAGAGCAGGCGTCACCACAGGCCGCGGCAACGGATGATCCGCCGTGCGCGTCTCCGCCGGCTGATCCTCGGTGCGGATGGTCATCCAGACATTGTAAAGACCGACCGCGGCGCCGAGGAGGAAGAACAGGCCGCCCACTGCGCGTGCGATGTAATAGGGCTTCATCGCGATGACAGTCTCGATGAAGGAATAGGAGAGCGTGCCGCTGCTGTTATAGGTGCGCCACATCAGGCCCTGGATGATGCCTGAATTCCACATGGCGAAGACGTAAGTGAGCAATCCGGCGACCGCGAGCCAGAAATGCCATTCCACGAGCACGGGTGAATACATGCGCTCGCGCTTCCACAGCCACGGCACCATCGCATAGATCGAGCCGAAGGTGATCATCGCCACCCAGCCGAGAGCGCCGGCATGGACATGACCGACGGTCCAGTCCGTGTAATGCGACAGCGAATTCACCGAGCGGATCGCCATGAACGATCCTTCGAAAGTGGTGAGGCCGTAGAACACCGCGGCCACCATCATGAAACGCAGCGTGGCGTCGTCGCGCACCTTGTGCCAGGCGCCGTTCAATGTCAGCAGCGCATTGGCCGCCGAGCCCCAGGACGGGATCAGCAGCATCAGCGAGAAGGTCATGCCGAGGGTCTGCACCCATTGCGGCAGCGCCGTGTAATGCAGGTGATGCGAGCCCACCCACATATACATGAAGGTGATGCCCCAGAACGAGATGATCGACATCCGGTAGGAATAGATCGGCCGCGCCGCCCGCACCGGCAGGAAATAATACATCATGCCGAGAAAGCCGGAGGTGAGGAAGAAGGCGACGGCGTTGTGGCCGTACCACCACTCGGTCATCGCATCCTGCACGCCGGCGAAGGCCGAATAGCTCTTGGCGTGGCCAATCGACACCGGCATCGCCAGATTGTTGACGGTGTGCAGGATGGCCACCACCAGGATGAACGCCATGTAGTACCAGTTGGCGACGTAGATATGCGGCTCCTTCCGCCGCGCCAGCGTCCGCATATAGATGATGAAATAGACGACCCAGACGATCTCCAGCAGGAGGTCGGCATACCATTCCGGCTCGGCATATTCCTTCGACTGGGTGACACCCATCAAATAGCCGGTGGCGGCGAGCAGGCAGAACAGATTGTAGCCGAGCAGCACGAACCACGGACTGAGTTGATCGGGCAGCCGCGCCCGCGACGTCCGCTGCAGGACATACAGCGACGTGCCGATCAGCGCATTGCCACCGAAGCCGAAGATCACACCGCTGGTATGCACCGGACGGAGACGACCGAAACTCGCCCAGCCGGCATCGAAGGTCATATCGGGAAAGACGAGCTGCCAGGCGACGACATCGCCGACGAACATGCCGATCACAGCCCAGATCATCGCCAGGACCACCGCGACCTTGGTGGGATCGTCGTAGTAGAGCGCCAGCCGGGCTTCATCGGGCTCCGGCTCGTAATAGGCATTGATCACGGCAAAGATGAAGGCAACGCCGAAGAGAATGACGATGCCGCCATGGACGCCGAGCGGGTCCTTGCTGCCGAGGATCGCCATCGCCAGCCCGAAAATGGTGGTCGCCAGCAGCAGGATCAGTGCGCCTTGCCGCTCCGATCTCGTCAATTGCGCGATCATCCGGTCTTCCCCTGCCCTTGGTCTCGCGACAGCGCCCACGCCGCGGCCGCGACTGTCATGCGCCGTCACGGATAGCCCGCATGACGCACGCCCCGATTGCTCCAGAGCAATTCCGGAGCCGATTTAAGTCACGACGAAATGCACCTCGATGGAAGCGTGACGCAAAAATACAACCAGCCAACCACGGCCTAGCCGGCTGCAACCGCCGTGTAGACCGTTCAGTCCTTCAGATCGTAGCGATATGACTTCGAAACGATTTGCCAGCCGTCGGCGAGCTTCATGGCGACCAGATAGTCCGTGAAGTAGCGCGGCGGGAGCTGGCAACGCACCTTGATGAAGGCCGTCTTCTCGTCGGAGCGATCGACGGTGACGATGAAGTCCTCGCGCGCCTTGCCATCGACCTTGCCGGAAGAGCGCTTGCGGACCATAGCCATCCAGTCCGGCACCGTGAGCACCTTGAGCTCGCCATTCTCCACCCAGCGCAGATCGGCGCTCGGATGGAAGATCGCGCCGAGCTTGTCGGCATCGGCCTCGTAGAGGCCATCGAAATAATGCTGGATCACGGCTTCGACAGTTGAGCGGTCATAGGCCATGGCATTCCCCCGCGGCAATCTTGCTCCGTGCACTATGACACGAAAATCGTGACCGGCATACTATACCGTCGCATAGATCGGCGGGCATTTTGCCTAAGACAATTTGTCCAAGCTTCTCAGGCTAAAAGCAGGCGCACACTCGTTGCGGCATTTCACGCTTGAGGTTTCGATGCCGGTCTCCGAGGTTCATTCCGCCATCGACAGCGACGCGTTTCTCCCCGGCGCGCAGTTCGCCGACGCGTTCAGCATCGCCGTCGAGGGGACGCATCTGACCGCGCGTGACGCCGCCGAGCGCATGTTCAGCCGGTCGCCATGGTGGGTGGATGCCCTGATGCGCCTGAGGGACGCGATGGTGGCGCCGTTCGGACTGAAAACCGCGAGCGCCGCAGGTCAGAGCGACGTCGACAAGGTCGGCTTCTTCCCCGTACTCAGCGAGACGCCGGAGCGGCTTGTCGCCGGCTTCAACGACCATCACCTCGATTTCCGCGTGGTGATCGATGTCGAGACCGCCGGCAGCGGCCAGACCGTCACCGCGACTACCATCGTACTGATGCATAACCGGCTTGGCCGGATTTATCTCACCGCCATCAAGCCGTTTCACCGGCTGGTGGTGCGCTCGATGCTGAAACAGGTGACCCGCAGCGGCAATGGCTGATGTGCCGCAGGGCTTGTGGGAACGGCCGCTGCGCTGCTCCGTTAAATGCGCATGACATTTTCCGAGTTCGACTTGCAGCGTAACGAAGACGTCCAACTCGCGCTCGCCCGCGCCTTCGACGCGGCCTGGGGGCCGTTCATCGCCCATGAGGGCAAAGCCGGCGACACCGACGACAATCGCCGCCGCCTGGCCGCACGCATCGTCGCGCTGGCGCGGTCCGGGCAAACTGACGAGCACGAACTCGGCGAAGCCGGCCTCACCTATCTGCGCGTGCTGACTGACGCGGCCCGCCTGTCCGAACGGATCCGCGAGATGCCTTCGCCAGAGCTGGTCCCCGACGATGCGGAGCACCGACCTTTCGGCCACGACGCCGTCGAGGCAATGTCGTCGGCACTGGATCTCTGCATCGAAGAACTACCGCTCGCAATTCCCGCGGACGCCGTTCAGGTGCTCTCCAACAGCATCGTCGATGAGGCCGCACGCGGCGAGCGCGATCCGGAGCGGCTGCATTTCCACGCGATGGCGACGCTCATGTCGCGTCAATGACCTTTTTTCCCGCTAGCGGCGGATCGACTTCGGCCCATTCCGATACGCAGCGTTCGAGGTCCCTTAGATTTTGCCGCATCTGCTTCAGCGAAAAGCCGATGGCAAAGAAGCGTTCCGCCATGTCGCCGGGCAGGCCCCGCGTCAGACCCTCCTGACGGAGTTTTGCGACTTCCTCGCCATAGAGCTTCAACGCCGTCTGTACCGGATAGATCGCCGGCGCCCCTGTGCCACTGCGCAGCGCTACCGCGGTCGAATGCAGGAATGTCGCCATCGCTTCGCTCACCCGCGCCAGCGGACCGACCAGCCTGACCTGCAACGGCGAGGGCAAAGGCACGACGGTGGAGCGCCCGATCATCACCAGATCGTGGCGCAGACGCAGCGTGGTACGCAGCAACGGCCCGGTATCGGGGCCTCTGGAGAGATGCGCCGCACGCTCGCGCTCGGCTTCGGCGCCGATCGCCTGCAGGCTGGTGATGGCATGGCCGATGCCATCCTGCAGCCGATGCAGCGCTTCATTGTCGCGTCCGCGCGTCAGTGCGGCCAGAAGTTCGGTGAGCGCCGTGGCGATCAGATCGAGCGCCTGCGCCGCATTGGCACGAACCTGACTATGGGCGCGTGACGGCAGCACAATGAACGACACCAAGAGGCCCGTGATGGCCCCCACAGTGACTTCGAGCACGCGGTCGATGGCTGATTCCAGTGGCGTGTTGTGATTCATCAAAGGCAGCAGCAGCACGATGATCGCCGTCACCGGCGCCACATTCAGGCTGGGATTGATGGCGGCCACGAAGGCCAGCGGCGCCACGGCCAGTACCAGAACGAGCAGCAGCATGCCCTCATTGGAATGCGGGATCAGGATCGCCACCGTCCCGCCATAGATGGCACCGCCGACAGTGCCGATCAGATAGTCCCGCGTTGCCTTCAGCGAACGCCCCACGCTCATCTGGGTGACGATGATAGCGGTCAGCACCGCCCAGAGCGGCAGCTTGAGCCCGAAGGTCAGCGCCACGATCAAGGACGCCAGCGCCGCCGCTGTCACGCGAATACCGAGGCCGAGCTCGATCGTATGAGCGCGGAAATAGGCAACTACGCGTTTCAGCGCCCCGAACATTTCCCGGAATACGGACATGTGACGATCGATCCCTGAAATGGATATGGCGACCGGCTCGCATGGCAGGTCCACGCCCAACCAAGCCGGCTTGAAACGCCGATTGAGCTTGCATAGAGCTAATTCGATAAGAGTGAGGAAACACAATGGCCAATGAGACCGCAACGCTTGCCGCCTATGTCGCCAATCTGAAATTCGACGACATTCCGCAGGAGGTGCTGGAGCGCGCCAAGTGCCTCACCCTCGATTATCTCGGCAGCACCATTCGCGCCCGCAGCGAAGCAGAGTCCACGCCTGCACTCTTGAAAATGCTGGAGACCCTGTCGCTGGACGGCAAGGGCGATTCCACCGTGTTCGGCGACAGCAAGACCTGGACGCCTGCGGTGGCCGCCCTGCTCAATGGCGCGCTCGGCCACTCCCTCGATTTCGACGACACCCATGCGGACTCTTCGCTGCATCCCAGCGCCCCGGTCGTCCCCGCCGCCTTCGCCGTCGGCGAGATGGTCGGCGCCTCAGGCAAGGACGTGCTGACGGCCATCGTGGCCGGCTATGAAGTGTGCTGCCGGCTCGGCAATGCACTCGACCCGACCTCGCACTACGCGAAGGGTTTCCACCCCACCGCGACCGCCGGCACCTATGGCGCCGCCGCCGCCGCCGGCAAGCTGTTCGGCCTCTCCAAGGAACAGTTGATTTCTGCCTTTGGCGTCTCCGGCAGCCAGGCCGCGGGTTCACTGCAATTCCTGGTCAACGGCGCCTGGAACAAGCGCTATCAGGTCGGCGCCGCCGCCATGAACGGCGTGATCGCGGCCACGTTGGCGCGTAATGCATTCATCGGCGCGACGGAATCGGTGGAGGGCAAGCACGGCCTGCTGGTCGGCTATAGCGACGACGCGCATCCGGAGAAGGCAGTCGCCGGCCTCGGCTCGGTTTATGAAACCATGAAGATCGGCGTAAAGCCCTATCCGAGCTGCCGCTACACCCATGCCGCCATCGACACGCTGATCGCCATGCGCCGCGAACACAATCTGACGCCCGAGCAGGTCAAGCGCGTCGAGATCGGCCTGCATCGCAATGGCATCACGCTGACCGGCGACGCATCAACCAAGCGCCATCCGACCTCCATCGTCGGCGGCCAATTCTCCATGTTCTTCACCGGCGCGCTGGCGCTGGATCAGGGCTCGTTCGGCTGGGACGATTACAAGCGCCTTGGCGACAAGGCCATCGACACGCTGGCCGACCGTTTCGACGTAGTCCAGGACGAGCGCCTCGAAGGCAAGCGCCATCCCTTCGGCGCCCGGGTCAGCATTCACACCGAAGACGGCGTGCATGAACGCATCGCGCCGGATCCGTCGGGCGAGCCGGATTCCTTCCCGGATGCAGTCGCCATGCAGCAGAAGTTCCTGCAGCTCGCGCGCCCTGTGCTCGACACGCGCGCCGACAAGTTTGCAGACGCGATCCTCACGCTCGAGCGTTTTGATCGCGTGGCGACGGCGACGGCGCTGGGGCGCTGACGAACGCAGCGATTATCACCGCACTGCAACTACGAATAACGCGGCCCGCCCGTTTACACCTTCTCACTCCCATTGCTATCGTTGCGACAATAAGAAGCAACGGGAGGAGACCATCATGAAGCGTATGTTTGCGATCGCGGCTGTTGCTGCGATCGGCGTAAGTGCCATTGCCATCAGTCAGCCGGCAACGAGCCAGGACGGCTGGGTGACACTGGTCGATGGCACCAAGATGGGCGACTGGGACAAGGTCGCCGATGCCAACTGGACCATGAAGGACGGCGCTCTGGTCGCCGACAAGCTGACCACGGGCAAGGACCCCGCTTATCTCGTCAGCAAGAAATCCTACAAGGATTTCCAGATCAAGGCCGAGTTCTGGACCGACGAAGACGCCAATAGCGGCATCTTCATCCGTTGCAAGACGGCCAAGGTGATCGACTCCAAGGAGTGCTACGAGGTCAACATCTTCGACAAGCGCCCCGACCCGACCTATGGCACCGGCGCCATCGTCGATGTGGCCAAGGTCAACCCGATGCCGAAGGCGGCGGGCAAGTGGAACACCTATGAGATCACCGCCAAGGGACCGAAGATGACGGTGATCCTGAATGGCGAGAAAACCGCCGACGTCGAGGACGGCAAGCTCGCCAGCGGCCCGATCGCCCTGCAATACGGCTCCGGCGTGGTGAAATTCCGCAAGGTGCAGATCAAGGAACTGTGATCCGCCAGGGCGGACAGAGCGTCGCGAAATCTGCGACTACTCCCGCCCGGCCTTTTCCTGCTAGGGTGCCAGCCATGAGCTGGCACCCTTCCAACGACCCCATCCTCGGCGATCCCTTCACCTGCGACGCGCTTGAGCTCGCCATCGTGCCGCGCACGCGCGACCTCGGCGACGGTTTTGCCGTCCGCCGTGCGCTGCCCCACGGCAAACGGCAGATGGTCGGCCCTTTCATCTTCTTCGACCATTTCGGCCCGATGCAGTTCATCGCCGGCAAGGGCATGGATGTGCGACCGCATCCGCATATCGGCCTCGCTACGGTCACCTATCTGTTTGATGGCGCCATCATGCATCGCGACAGCGAGGGCAATGTGCGCGAGATCCAGCCCGGCGCCATGAACCTGATGACGGCCGGCCGCGGCATCGCCCATTCCGAACGCACCCCGGACGTCCAGCGCGCCAATGGCCAGAAAATGCTGGGCCTGCAGAGCTGGATTGCCCTGCCGGTCGGCTCCGAAGAGATCGATCCGTCGTTCCAGCACTATGGCGCGGACAGCCTGCCGACCGTGCAGGACACTGGTTTTTCCGCCCGCGTGATCGCCGGCAAGGCGTTCGGCAAGGCTTCGCCCGTGTCCATGGTGTCACCGTGGTTCTATGTGGAGGTCACTGCCAATGCCGGCGCCACGCTGCCGCTCGATCCCGATCACGAGGAGCGTGCGATCTATGTGGTGGATGGCGAGATCGACATCGCCGGCGATCGCCATGAAGGCCCAAAACTACTGATCTTCCGTCCCGGCGACGAAATCACCATCAAGGTGCAGCGCGACACCCGCATGATGTTCCTCGGCGGCGACGCGCTGGAAGGGCCGCGGCATCTATGGTGGAATTTCGTGTCCTCCAGCAAGGAGCGCATCGAGCAGGCGAAAGAGGACTGGAAGACCGGCCGCTTCGCCCATGTGCCCGACGAACACGAATTTATCCCGCTGCCGGAATAGGGTAACGTCGTCGCCACGACGCCCCGGCAAACGGCCGGGGCCCTGATTTCGAAAGTGACTGACATGACCACGATGGCCTCGAGCGACCTGCCCCTTCCCAAGATCGGGCGTGGCAAGGTCCGCGATATCTATTCCGTCGGCGAGGACCGCGTGCTGCTGCTGACCACCGACCGCATCAGCGCCTTCGATGTGGTCATGAACGAGACCATCCCGATGAAGGGTGCGGTGCTGACGCAGATCAGCGCCTGGTGGTTCAACCAGCTCAACGGCGTGGTGCCCCATCACATGCTCTCCGTCGATGCCGACGAGATCATCAGCGAAGTGCGCGCTCTGGAAGGTCATCGCGACGCCATCGTCGGCCGTGCCATGCTGTGCAAGCGGACCACCGTCTTCCCGATCGAATGTGTGATCCGCGGCTATATTTCAGGCTCGGCCTGGAAGGAGTATGCCGCATCGGGCACGCTGGCCGGCGAGAAGCTCGAAGACGGGCTGCTCGAAAGCCAGAAGTTCTCGCAGCCGGTGTTCAGCCCGGCCACCAAGGCCGAGACCGGTCATGACGAGAACATCACCGTCGCCCGCATGCGCGAGATCGTCGGCGAGGAAGACGCCTTCACGCTCGAGAGCATGACCCGCGCGGTCTACACCCAAGGCGAGGAGATCGCCCGCGAGGCAGGTATCATCATCTGTGACACCAAGTTCGAATTCGGCCGAGACAAATCCGGCCGGATCATCCTGATCGACGAGGTGATGACACCCGACAGCTCGCGCTTCTGGGCGGCCGACGTCTACAAGCCGGGCCAGCCGCAGCCGAGCTTCGACAAGCAGCCGCTGCGCGACTGGCTCGATGTAGAGCGCAAGGCCGGACGCTGGAACGGCGAGGCCCCGCCGCCGACGCTGCCGCAGGAGGTGATCGACGCCACCAGCCAGCGCTATCTGGACGCCTATCGCCGCCTCACCGGCGCAGAACTCACTGTCGAATAGGCGTTTTCAGAGCCCTCTCAGAAAAATTTCATTGTCGGAAGATCGTGCGCTCGTCTACCAGAGATGGCAGCGCATGCGCGGTCGCGTGCGTCCTGGAAGGTCGGCACGTGGGCAATCGACAGATCGAGGCGCAGCTTCCTCTTTGCGGAAGTGACTGCGCGTGAGCAGCATCGCACTGACCCCCGCCAATGTCCGCGGCTGGCGCAACGACCTGTTCGGCGGCGCCATCGCCAGCGTCCTCACCATCAGCTTCGGCCTGTCCTATTCGGTGCTGATCTTTGCCGGACCGCTGGCCTCGTTCCTGCCCTACGGGATCGCCGCGACCTTCATCGCGGCGAGCGTCGCAGCTGCGGTAATTGCCCTCGGCAGTTCGTTCCCGTTCGCCATTGGCGGCCCGGAAAGCTCCACGGCCGCCGTGACCGCGATCCTGTCGGCCACCCTCGTCGAGCATATCGTTGCGCAATCCGAGCCGACCGCGTTGCTCGGACCGGTGCTGATTACCTTGTCCGCCGCGACCATCATGACCGGGCTGGTGCTCTGCGGCCTCGGCATCACCCATATGGGCCGCGCCATTCGTTACGTGCCCTATCCGGTCATCGGCGGCTTTCTCGGCGCCACCGCTTGCCTGATCGTGGCAGGCGGCGTGCAGGTCTCCACCGGCTTCAAGCTGCAGATCGCCAATCTCGGCAAGATCGCCACATCAGTGGCGCTGTATGAACTCTGCGCCGCCGGCGCGGTCGCGCTGGCGATCTATGCCATCTGGCACAAATCGCGGAAGCCGATGGCGCTGCCCGCGATCCTGCTCGCCAGCATCGCCATCGCCCATCTCGTCTTCTGGCTGTCCGGCACATCGATCCTGGAAGCGCAGACCATGGGCTGGACCTTCGCGTCGCCGCCCAAGGCCAGCCTGACGCTGCCCTGGAGCTTTCTCGCCGAGCCCTATCCGTGGGACGCGCTGCCGGGCCTGATCGGCAATTTCATCGCCGTGATCTTCGTCACCGCGGTGAGCACCCTGTTCAACACCACCGGGATCGAGGTCGCCGCCCATCGCGAGGCCGACATCGAGCGTGAACTCAATGTCACCGGCGCCGCCAACATCCTCACCGGCCTGCTCGGCGGCTATGCCAGCTGTATCTCCATCAGCCGCTCGGTGCTCAATCTCAACAGCGGCGCCACCAGCCGCCTGTCCGGCATGACCGTGGCCGTCATCACCGCTTGCATGCTGGTAGTCGACCCGACGCTGCTCGCCTACATGCCGCGCTTCGTACTCGGCGGGCTCCTGCTCTATCTCGGCATGGAGCAGCTGCATCGCTGGATCATCGATAGCCGCAAGCGGCTGTCGCTGCTCGACTATCTCTCGCTGATCGCGATCATCCTCATCATCATCAAATGGGGCTTCGTCGCCGGCGTCCTGATCGGCATCGTGATTGGCTGCGCCACCTTTGCGCTCAGCGTGTCACGCGTCTCCTCGATCAAATACGGCTTCGACGGATCGGAATATCGCTCCTCGCTCGACCGCTCGCTGGAAGATCAACGCACGCTGATTGCCCATGGCAAGGAGATCCAGGGCCTCAATCTGCAGAGCTATCTGTTCTTCGGCTCGGCCAACCGCCTCTACCTGCATGTGAAGACGCTGCTGCGCCGGCATCCGGAATGCCGCTATCTTGTGTTCGACTTCAAACTGGTTACCGGCATCGATTCATCGGCGGCGCATTCCTTCGCCCAGATCAAACGTATCGCCCGGGAACACGGCACCCGGCTGGTGCTGGCCAACCTGCACCCAGCCGCTAATCGCAATCTGCGCGCCAGCCTGTTTATCGACGACGAAGTGCGGATCGCAGCCGATCTCGATCGTGCGCTGGAATGGTGTGAGAATGAGGTGATCGCGCAGCATCGCGGACTTGCCGAGGAAGAGGCAAATCTGCGCGACTGGTTCATGCGCATCCTGCGCACGCCGGAGGATGCAGAGGAGCTGATGCGCCGCTGCCAGCGCATGGAAGTCGTGGCCGACGAAATCGTCGTCAATGCCGGCGACGCCGCCGAATGCATGCATTTCATTCTCGATGGTCGTCTCGGCATCATGGTGGCCGGCGGCGACGGCCGCCTGACCCGCGTGCGAAGCCTCGGCCGCTACACGACGGTCGGCGAAATGGGCCTCGTCGCCTATGCCCCGCGCAGCGCGACGATCCAGGCGGAAGTGGCGAGCATTCTCTATGTACTGCGCGCGGATGCGTTCGAGGACATCAAGGAGAACCACCCCGCACTCAGCCAGAAACTGCTGACCTATTTCGTGTCCGTCATGGCGGAGCGGCTGGCCTTTGCGAGCCGCATGATCGCGGTGCTGCGACGCTGAGTAGCGCCATTCCGGATCGTTACTTCGACAGCCGCGCACTCTTCGCCGCACCGGTCACCACTTTTGGCGCCATCGCGCCGGCTTCGATCGACCAGTTCGTGACGTTGAGGATCAGGGTCGAAAACACCATGGTGACGCTGTTGGTCGCCATGTTCGAAACCGAATTGATCGTCACGTCACGGCTCGGCAGATACATCAGTCCGGTGTAGCTGCTGTTGCTCGTGCCATTGATCGGCAGATTGGTGTTGCCGAGCCCGGTCGGCTCGAACATCAGGATATTGGCATAGGTGCCGGATGTCGGTGCCGACAGATTCGCCTTCACGCCGCCGTTGAATGTCAGGGTCGCATTCTCATCGGCGAGATAGAAGGTGACCCCCGTTCCGGTCACCGTCCAACCCGAATTGAAGATCATCGCCCCGTTCTTGACGACGTAGAGACCCGGATTCAGCGTCACGGTGCCGGATCCGTTGAAATTGGTCGATCCACAATAGACGCCGGGATTCAGGGTCGCCGTTCCCGGGTTATAGACCTTGTTGCTGTAGTCGCACGCACCGATGCTGACGGACGGCAGCTTGCCGGCAAACGGATCGGTCACGGCCTCGCAGCTCGTTTCCACCGGCGGCGTGACACCGCCATTCTTGATCACCGTCGATCCCTTCAGGCAGATGCGCTTCACGTTGAGGGTTGCGTTGAAGATCGCGACCGGGTTTTGCGTGGAAAGGCCGTGGATTTCGCACTTGGGCGCATTGAGCACCGCCCCCGAATTCACGAGCAGTGCCTGGGACCGCAGGGGATTGACGAGAAGGATGCAGACGTCCGACGTCGCCGACGGGCCTGCGGTGGCCGTTCCCTCGGCCTTCGCGGTGATCGTCTTGATCCCGAACACACCGAGGAAGGAGGCTGACACGTTCGACGTCGCGGTGCCGCTCAATGAGCCATCCGAACCCTGCGTAAAGGATGCGCTCGCGACGCCTCTAAGCTCAGAGTTGTAGTTTCCGGTAAAGAAACGCGAAGCTTCCGCGACCTGCAGCGACGCCGGTTGTGTGACCCCCGCCAGCAGCGCCGTATCGAGGGCTTTCTGCAGCGCGGACTCCACGCTGGCCGCGTGGGCATAGTCGACTGCGGCCCCGACGAAGCCGATGAGCGGAACGAGGGTGATGGCGAAGATCATCGC
This sequence comes from Pseudomonadota bacterium, assembly GCA_023449855.1. Lineage (GTDB taxonomy): Bacteria > Pseudomonadota > Alphaproteobacteria > Rhizobiales > Xanthobacteraceae > Tardiphaga. The sequence continues at coordinate 22,260 of JAEXHR010000281.1, forward strand.
AACATTGCCCGATGTCCCGTCCCTGAACGCCGTCAGGAGCGACCGAAGGTTTTTGGTTTGCCGATGCGAAGACATGATCAGCCTTATGTCGGAATGTATCGGTAACGCATCCGATTTAGGGGTGCATAGTTACCCCCGACATTGGGTTCCATGTCTTATCAACTCGTTAAAATGGAACCCGAACTTTGAGCCAATCCCTCAGATTTCGTGCCACGGGAAACCAAATTCCGGTGCGGTAGGTAAACGAAGAATGGCCGGGCAAACCCGGCCATTGCGCTTTGTCGGAAAGGAATTGCTAAGCGCCCGCGCTCAGATACCCGACATCATGATGTATTTGATCTCGACATATTCTTCCATGCCGTGACGCGAGCCTTCGCGGCCCAGACCCGACTCCTTCACGCCGCCGAACGGCGCGACTTCGGTCGTGATCAGGCCCGTGTTCACGCCCACCATGCCGGATTCCAGCGCTTCCGCCACGCGCCAGACGCGGCCGAGATCGCGGGAGTAGAAGTAGGACGCCAGACCGAAGGGCGAGGCGTTGCACATGGCGATGACGTCGGCTTCGTCCTTGAAGCGGAACACCGGTGCCAGCGGACCGAACGTCTCTTCCTGCGCCACGATGGCATCCGGCTTCACATTGGCGAGCACGGTGGGCTCGAAGAAGGTGCCGCCCAACGCATGGCGCTTGCCGCCGGTGACGATGCTGGCGCCGCCCTTCACCGCATCGGCGATATGGCGCTCGACCTTCTCCACCGACTCCATGTTGATCAGCGGCCCCTGGGTGACGCCCTGCTCGGTGCCGTCGCCGATCTTCATCGCTGCGACCTTCTTCGACAGCTTCTCGACGAACTGGTCGTAGATGCCATCCTGAGCATACAGACGGTTCGCACAGACGCAGGTCTGGCCCATGTTGCGATACTTCGAGACGATGGCGCCTTCGACCGCGGCATCGATGTCGGCATCGTCGAACACCACGAAGGGAGCGTTGCCGCCGAGCTCGAGGCCGAGCTTCTTCACCCCGACCGCTGCCTGCTTGTACAGGATCTTGCCGACTTCAGTTGAGCCGGTGAAACCGACGAAGCGCACCGCCGGATGTTCGCACAGCACCAGACCGATGGCCGGTGCATCGCCGGTGATGATGTTGAGCACGCCCTTCGGCACACCGGCGCGCTCGGCCAGCTCCGCCAGCGCCAGCGCCGAGAGCGGCGTCTCGTTGGCCGGCTTGAGCACCACCGTGCAGCCTGCGGCGAGCGCCGGCGACACCTTGCGGGTGATCATCGAATTCGGGAAATTCCAGGGGGTAATGGCGCCGCAGACGCCGATCGGCTGCTTGATGGCGAGCAGGCGCGCATCGGCGCGCTGGGTCGGAATGGTCTCGCCGTAAACGCGGCGAGCTTCCTCGGCAAAGAACTCGATATAGGCGGCACCGATATCGACCTCACCCAGCGCTTCAGCCAGCGGCTTGCCTTGCTCTGAGGTGAGGATCAGCGCCAGGTCTTCGCGGTTGGCGATGATCAGCTCGAACCACTTGCGCAGGATGTTGGAGCGCTGCTTGGCGGTGAACTTGGCCCAGGCCGGGAATGCCTTCTCGGCTGCCTCGACAGCCTGCGTCGTTTCCTTGGCACCCATATTCGGCACCTTGGCAATCTCGGCCATGTTGACCGGATTGCTGACCACGGTCTCGCCGGTGCCGACCCAAGCGCCATCAATGTAGCACTTGTCGCGCAGCAGCGAGGGGTCCTTCAGGCGAGCGGCAAGCGAGGAAGTGGCGGGTGACATGGGCTATTCTCCTGCAGAAAATCTCGCGGACGTATAGCCGCGGAACAATGCAGGAGTACAGGCCCGATTGCCCTCGCGCGGCGAATGGCAGCCATCGCAGCCGGCAGTCCCGTGCGAACCAGGAGCTGAGCTAAGTCAGGCCGCGCCGCGCATATAGGCTTCGCGCCGGTCGATCATCCGCTCAAATGCGATCTTGGCAGTCGCACGGCTGGACGTGGGAAATGTGCGATATTCCAGATCCGGCAGCATCGCTGCATCGCGGCGCCCGAACCAGGAAATGAAGGATTTCGACGGCGCCGAGATTTTCGCGAGCGCCTGCGCCAGATTGTCGGTGGCCTCGAAGGCGAACAATGCCCCGCTCTGGGCAACCCGGACTTCGAAGAGGCCAGCACCGATCGGAGCTTCGATGATCTCGCCACGCGATGCGCGGGGATAGCGCTTCCATTCGGTCCAGTTCGCAATCATCGGTCGTACTCCGCAGCCCTGCGCTGCATCTGCCATACTCGTTAGTGTCGGAAGGCGCTTTCACGTTCAGGTCAAATTTTGAACATGGCTGCGCCGGTTTTGTTCCGGCGGAGACCGCGCGATCATCACATAAAGCCAAATGGGTATGAGCCAGCGCCGGAACCAGCGACTTTTAATCACTTCAGCGAGATCACCCGCTTCCGTATGACACCGTAAAGCCGGTAGCATGATCCAAAATAGCACGTGAACATCCAAGGGTGGACATCCATGCCGTCGAGCGCCGACATCGACCGTATCCTGCTGCAAGCCTGCGAGAGCGGCGCAATTCCCGGTGCAGTTGCGATGGCTGCAACCGACAACGAGGTAATCTATCAAGGCGCCTTCGGCAGACGCGACATTAGCAAGAATCCAGCGATGACCGCCGATAGCGTGTTCTGGATCGCCTCAATGACAAAGGCGATCACCGCGACGGCCGCGATGCAGCTCGTCGAACGCGGCAAGCTATCGCTGGATGCGCCGATCGGCGAGATACTGCCCGACCTCTCGGCCATCCAGGTGCTGGATGGGTTTAACCACGACGGCGAGCCGCTGCTGCGCCCGGCGCGGCGACCGATCACACTGCGGCAGTTGCTCACCCACACCGCCGGCTTCTGCTACGACATGATGAACGCCGATATGGGACGCTGGCTGGAGAAGACCGGTACGCCCGTGTTCCGCACCGGCCTCAATGCCGCGATGCGGGTGCCAATCATGACCGACCCTGGCACGCGCTGGGAATATGGCACCAATATCGACTTTGTCGGCAAGGCCGTGGAAGCCGCAAGCGGACAGCAACTGGACCTGTACTTCCGCGAGCACATTCTCGAGCCGCTCGGGATGTCCGACACGGCGTTCAGGATCGGCGATGCACAGCGCCAGCGGCTGGTGAAAGTGCACCGGCGTAATACCGACGGCTCGCTGGCGCCGATCGACTTTGAGATCAAGCAGGACCCGGAATTCTTCGCCGGCGGCGGCGGGCTCTACGGAACTGCACCGGACTACATCAAATTCACGCGGATGATGCTGAGCAAGGGCACAGGCAACGGCCATCGCTTGCTGCAGCCGGAGACCGTTGCACTGATGAGCGAGAACCATATCGGCGATCTTCATGTCACGCCGATGTTGTCAGCATTGCCGGCCGTCACCAACGACGCCGAACTCTGCCCGGGCATCGAGAAGAAGCACGGCCTCAGTTTCGTGATCAACATGGCTGCGACGCCCGAAGGCCGCAGCGCCGGCAGCCTGGCTTGGGCTGGGCTTGCTAACACTTACTACTGGATTGACCCTGTACGAAACGTCACCGGCGTGATCCTGATGCAGGTGCTGCCCTTTGCGGACCGCACCTGCCTTCAGGTATTTTCTGACTTCGAACGCGCCGTCTATGCAGGGCTCGACGCGAGAAAGGCAGCGTAACGCTACGCCGCGCTCTTGTCGGCGACATGCAACACGCCGCGCCGAATCTGATCTTCCTCGATCGATTCGAACAGCGCCTTGAAGTTGCCCTCGCCAAAGCCGTCGTCACCCTTGCGCTGAATGAATTCGAAGAAGATCGGTCCGATAGCATTGGCGGAGAATATCTGCAGCAGCACCTTTGTCTCGCCGCCCTCGACCACGCCTTCGCCGTCGATCAGAATACCGTTCTTCTGCAGGCGCTGTACGTCCTCGCCATGTTTCGGCAGACGCGTGTCGATCTTCTCGAAATAGGTCTCCGGCGGCGACGGCATGAAGGGCAGACCATCGGCGCGCAGGCGTTCGATGGTGGTGTAGATATCCTTCACACCGCAGGCGATATGCTGGATGCCTTCGCCGTGATAGGTGTTGAGATATTCCTCGATCTGGCCGCTATCGCCAGCATCCTCGTTGATGGGGATGCGGATCTTGCCGTCCGGGCTGGTCAGCGCACGCGAGAACAGGCCGGAGGCGCGACCTTCGATGTCGAAGAAGCGAATCTGGCGGAAGTTGAACAGTTTTGCATAGAAGCCGGTCCATACATCCATGCGACCGCGATGGACATTGTGGGTGAGGTGATCAAGGTAGAACAGGCCAGCGCCCGCCGGGAACGGGTTACGAGCGCCAAGCCACTCGAATTCAAGATCATAGGCCGAGCCCTTGGCGCCGTAACGATCGACGAAATAGAGCAGACTGCCGCCGATGCCCTTGATGGCGGGAACATCGAGGGTCTTTTCAGACGCACTCGCATCGGCGGGCTCAGCGCCGAGCGCAATGGCACGGTCATAGGCCTTGTCAGCATCGACAACGCGGAAGGCCATGGACGGCGCACAGGGGCCATGCGTAGCGACAAATTTGAAGCCGTGAGTACCCGGCTCCTCATTGACGAGATAATTGATGTCGCCCTGGCGATAGACCGTGATTTTCTTTGTCTTGTGCTTCGCGACCGGCGCGTAACCCATCAGCCTGAACAGCGCATGTAGCTCTTCGGGATTCGGATGCGCATATTCGACGAATTCGAAGCCGTCGGTCCCCATCGGGTTGTCTGCCGAAATCGTGGCGGCCGGCGCATCGTGCGGAAACGGACCCATCGTATTCTCCCTGCTCTGCTGCGGACATATGTCGCTTGCGGACAGTCTGGGGCGCCCGGGGTGCAAGGTGCGTGCAATCTGGATTGCGAAATGTCATCAGTATGCACGATCCGTGCATGATGGGAGCATTTCGCGCATGATCGAGGTAGATTCGTTCGATCTGAAGATGCTGGCGGCCCTGCAGGACGATGGCCGGCTGACCAACCAGCAGCTCGCCGACAATGTCGGCCTGTCCGCCTCGCAATGCTCGCGGCGGCGGATGCGGCTGGAGGACGAGAAGGTGATATCAGGCTATCACGCCGATCTTGCGCCGGAAGCGCTCGGCTTCGGCGTCGTCGCCTTCATCCAGGTCACGCTCGCCACCCACTCGCCGGACAATGCCAAGAAATTCCGCACGCTGGTGCAGCGGGTGGACGAAATCCAGGAAGCCTATTCGCTCACCGGCGACGCCGACTATGTGCTGAAGGCCATCCTGCGCGACCTGAAGGGGCTGTCCAATCTCGTCAATGACGTATTGATGCCGCATCAGAGCGTCGCGCATGTGCGCTCGTCGATCGTGCTGGATCGATTGAAGGAGACCAGCAAGCTGCCGCTCAAAGCGCTTAGATCATAGGCCGCAGGACGGATTGGGCCTAGCGCTCATCCATCCTGCGCATGACCGTTACCCCTTGGCGAAAGAGCGCGACGGCGGTCGGTGCAAGGCATAGGCATCCGCCTTGCCGTCCACGCGCGGATACAGCTCGCGCACCAATGGATCATGACCGGGAATGATGCGGTCGGGATGACCGGCGAGCCGCTCGCAGGTCTGCCAGCCATCGACCATGTCGCCGATATTGTAGACGATCGGAAACGGGCTGCGGCGCTGCATGTTGCCGTAGTAGTGCGAAGCGTCCGAGGCCAGCACGACAGGACCGCGCTCGGTCTCCACACGCACGATCTGCAGGCCATCGGAGTGGCCGCCGACGCGGTGCAGGGTGATGCCGGGCGCCACCTCGCCCTCGCCGTTATGGAAGGTAACACGCTCGCTGTAGACGTGGCGGACCATCAAGGTGACGTCTTCGGCCGAGAACGGATGCCGGAGCAGGCCATTACACATGCAGCGACCGGTGGCATAGGCCATCTCGCGATCCTGCAAATGGAAGCGCGCATTCGGAAAACGATCGAGATTGCCGGCATGATCATAGTGCAGATGCGTGATGACGACATCGCGGATCGTGTCCGCAGCCACGCCGAATTGCGCGAGTGCATCGACCGGATTGATCGCAAGCGCACGATTGCGCTCTTTCGACGCAGCCTCGTTGAAACCGGTGTCGACGAGAATGTCGCGACCATCGCCGCGGATGAGCCAGACGAAGTAATCGAGATCGGCCGCCGTGGTCTCGTGCGGATCCGGCGACAGATAATTCATCGCCGGCGTCCGCGGCGTCATGGTGGCGTAGCGGATGGCAAAAATTTCATAGACTGGCTTCATGGAGCGTAATCCCGCGCTTCTGTTCTTGCGGCCACCAAGCCAGCTTCATGCGCAAAAATCAAACCGTTCCAGCCCTCGGAACGACGATCTTCATCAACGCGTCATGATGCGTTGAAACGCGACGCGACATGAGGGCGGCCAGTGCGTTGACGGCCATAACAGGGATGGTTTGATAATACATATTGCGTGGACTAAGGTCGCCGCGGCGCGGGATCGTTGCCGCGTCTCTAGGTGTTGGACCGGCTCGTTATGAAGATTCGAATTGCGCTGATCGCTTTGCTGACGCTCTCCTCCGCTCCGGTCTGGCAGGCCACCGCCGCCGAGGAGCGCGCTCCGCGGGTCGCACTGGTGATCGGCAACGCCAAGTATCCGGATGCAGAAGCCCCCCTCAAGGAGCCTATCAACGACACCCGCGACATTGCGGCCGAGCTGAAACGCGACGGCTTCGAGGTCGAGACCGGGGAGAATCTCGGCGGCGACGGCATGCGCCGCGCGCTGGAAAAGCTTTACGGCAAAGTGACACCGGGCACGGTGGCGCTGGTGTATTTCAGCGGCTACGGGATCCAGTCGTCGCGCCAGAGCTACATGATCCCGGTCGATGCCCAGATCTGGACCGAAGCCGACGTCCGCCGCGATGGTTTCAGCCTCGAAACCGTGCTCAACGAACTCAATGGCCGCGGCGCCGGGGTTAAGATCGCGCTGCTGGACGCCTCGCGCCGCAATCCGTTCGAGCGCCGGTTCCGCAGCTTCTCCGCCGGCCTCGCGCCGGTGATCGCGCCGAGCAACACGCTGGTGATGTATTCGGCCGCACTCAGCTCCGTGGTCAGCGAAGCCGGTTCCGATCGCAGCCTGTTCGCCACCGAACTGCTCAAGGAGATCAAGGTCCCGGATATTACCGCCGAGCAGACGCTGAACCGCACCCGCGTGAACGTCACACGTGCCTCGCGCAGCGAGCAGGTGCCGTGGATCTCATCGTCGCTGGCAGAGGATTTCGCCTTCGTCCCGGGTTCGCGTCCGTCATCCGTGGCCGCAACGCCTGCGGCTGAGCCTGCCCCGGCACCGGTCGCGCCGCCGCGTCCGGAGCCTGCGGCACCTGCGCCGGCCAAGCAGGCCGCGGTCACGCC
>JAEXHR010000323.1 GCA_023449855.1 Pseudomonadota bacterium
GGCCTGCGGCCGTGCCACCTTCTCCCACAAGGGGAGAGGGAAGAACGGTGCGCCGTTGAGGGATCATACCATGGCGAAGAAGTCGAAATCCTCCCCTGCCCTCACCCATATCGATTCGTCGGGTGAAGCCCGCATGGTCGATGTCTCGCAAAAACCCGCCACCGAGCGCGTCGCCGTCGCCGAGGGCCTCGTGATCATGAGCAAGGCCAGCCTCGACATGATCCTGTCCGGCAATGCCAAGAAGGGCGACGTCCTTGGCACCGCGCGGATCGCCGGCATCATGGCCGCGAAGAGGACCTCCGACCTGATCCCGCTGTGCCATCCGCTCGCGCTGTCGAAGGTCACCGTGGACATCACCCCCGACAAGAAGCTGCCGGGCTGCCGCGTGCGTGCGACGGTGAAGGTGACCGGCCCGACCGGCGTCGAGATGGAAGCGCTCACCGCCGTATCGGTGGCATGCCTCACCATTTACGACATGATCAAGGCCGTGGAACGCGGCGTGCAGATCGAGGGCATTCACCTGATCGAAAAGAAGGGCGGCAAGTCCGGCCACTATCTGGTGACCGACAACGCCATCGACTGATCAGGCCAGATTCTGCGGGTGCACATCGTCGATATCGACGAGGCTACTGTCTGCCTCGATCCGAAATTCATCGAGCTTGCGCCCGGCCGCGAGCTGAAAGACCAGCCAGCGCGGACGCAAACCGCGACCTGACCAGATTTGCGTCGGCTCGTCGGGATTGCGATAGAACGGCCCGGCCTTCGGGCGAAGCGCCGTCACCGCGCGCTGCGACGACGCGGAGAATTGATCGAGATCGCGCAGCCGTTCATCGATCTCCTGCCGCTGCGCTGCCATTTTGGCGGCCAGCACGATGCGCAGCTCTTCGTGAATCTGCCAGAGCGTATCGACCGACATCGCACTGAAGTTATAGCCCGTCGCCATCGGACACCTCTCGTCGCCTTCGCGAAAAATGGTCCGGGACCGCACGCAAGCATGGGGGGAGTGTCGGCGGCGGTCCCGGTGCCATATCAGTCGACCAGGTGTGTGGGGGGATGAGACATCCTGGCCGGCGAACATGGCAACACCAGCGCTATCAAGCCGGGTGTCGCCAAGCGTAAATGCCGCATACGTAATTACGCATGCGAATTGTAACTTTGCCGGTAACCTGAATGCCGCCGAGGTCGGGCACAACAGGCTTAATGGAATTCGACGCGACGGCTCCCGCTGCGCTGCGGCCGCAATTCATCCGCGATCCACGGGCCGACCTGCGTATCGAGATGGCGCTCATAGAGCTTCACCAGAAAACGACCGCCGAACACGACGATCGCCAATGCCAACAAGGTCCACATCTGCAAAATCCTATTCGAATAAAGCTTTCTACCAAATCAATTACGTTTAATAATAATTTAAGTTTTGATGACCTCCCATGCGCGCGGCACATAGAACCGTTCGATCGCGCATCCTTTGGCCGCCACGAAGCCGTTGGACCGTCACGAAGCCGTGCTAGCTTCGCAGGTTCAAAATTGCACACGTCATTCAGAATTGAACACGCATGACTTCAACCGCTCCTGCCATCGACGCCGCCTCCATCGATGCCCTCCTGTTCGATCTCGGCCGCGTCGTGCTCGACATCGACTTCACGCGCGTCCTGCAGGTGTGGTCGGATCATTCCGGTCGTACGCCGGATGACATCGTCGCCCGCTTCTCGCGCGGTGACGCGTATATGCGCCACGAGCGCGGGGAGATTTCGGATGACGCCTTCTTCGCGCATCTGCGCGACACGCTGCACATCGATCTCACGCCGGAGCAGTTTCTCGACGGCTGGAATGCGATCTTTGTCGGCGAAATGCCGGGCATCGCGGAACTGCTGACCCGCGCCGCGAAGCGATGGCCTCTTTACGCCTTCTCCAACACCAATCCGGCGCATGTGGCGCATTTCTCCGCGCATCACGCAGGCCTGCTCGGGCATTTCCGCGACATATACCTGTCGTCGTCGATCGGCATGCGCAAACCGGAAGCCGAAAGCTTCGATCACGTCGTGGCGGAGATAGGCGTGCCGGCCGGACGCATCCTGTTCTTCGACGATCTCATCGACAACATCGAGGGCGCGCGCGTGCGTGGTTTGCAGACCGTGCACGTCACATCACCCGACACGGTCGCCGAGACATTGAGAGCGCTCGGCGTCTAGCCGTTCGGGCCATCGAGAGGCTTCACGCTACGGCTTGAGGTTCGGCGGCAGTGACGGATTTTCGCGGATCAGCGTGATGGTCACGCGCCGGTTCGCGGCTGCCGTCGGCGTATCGGGAAACAGCGGCTCGCTATCGCCTTTGCTGGCCACCAGAAACAATCGGTCTTTCGGAAAACCTTCGCGCGCCAGCAGCTGCCGCACCGCATTGGCGCGGTCCCATGACAGGTCGTAGGCATCGCGATGGTCCGGCGCCGGCACTACGCCGGCCGCCGCGTGACCTGTAATGGATATCCGCAGCGAGGTGGCGCGCAGCGGCCCGGCCATACGCTGGATCAGTCGCTGCATCTGCGTCGTTGGCACGCTGGAGCCCTCCGCAAACATTGGACGGCCTTCCTGATCGGTAATCTGCATGTTCACGCCCTGCGGCGTGTCTTCCCACATCAGGCTCCGGGAGACTTCGGTGAGATCCGGCGTATCCTGCAGTGCTTGCCGCAACGAAGCGCTGGCGCGCAGCAGATTGCGTTCGGCCGCCAACGCGACATCGGTGACAGGCTTGCCGTCGGCGCCCGGCGTGCCGCTGGCCTGGTCCGGCGTCACCTGATCGACATGCGCGACCTTGCCGCGGGTCGGCAGGCCATCGAGTTCGATGACACCGGCATAGCGCGCCTCGTGCTGCACACCGAAGGCCTCTCGCATCGAGCCGGCGACAATCGCCATCTTGCCGGAGTCTGGCCGAGAGAAAGCGAGCAGCATGACGAAGAAGCTCATCAGCAGGCTCATGAGATCGGCAAAGGTCACAAACCAGCCGTGACCGCCGATATGGCCGTCCCGCTTGCCTTTGGTCGCCTTGGTTGTGAGCATGACGCAGTCTTCACCCGCGGGATTGATGACGCCCGCGCGATCCGACTACCAATATACCCACCGAATTAATGGACGACTAACGAGATACCGCTCAGGCGCGCGAGATACGCCCATATGCGATACTGGTGAGAACCCCGAGCAGCGCCCAGAAGATCAGCCCGGTGAGGACGGCAGCCACCACGAAACTATGCGCCAGCGCCTCCGGCACATCGGTATGGCCGGCCGGCGCCTGCGGCGCGCCGATCAGATGCGGCAGCACGATCAGGCCGAGGCCAAGCAGCGCGGCCCAGGACGCCTTGCGGAACACCAGCAGCCCGAGGCCTGCGGCGGTGGCGCCAGCGGTGGCGATCCACCAGGTCTGGCGCAGCGTCAGATCGGCGACAGGCTGACCGGGCACCTCCGGCGGCAGGCCGAGACCCGGTGCTGCGACGAATACGACAAAGCCCCCGAGCCCCCAGAACAAACCCTCGCGCCAATCGACCGGCCGACCGCGCAGCGCGAAGATGCCGGCAAGCAAGAGCGCGAAGCCGATGGCCGTCAGGACATTGGCGCCGGCGGTGAAGGCGTTGCGCTGAAAGCCCTCCTCGGGCTCCCACTCGCCGCCGTGATCATGGGCTGCGGCAGCATGCTGCTGGCCGCCATGATCGTGGCCGGACGCCGCGGGCGCGGGTGCCGGCGATGCAGCGGGCGCCGACGCCGGCACTTCAGCCTTCTTTTCATAGACTTCGGCCTGCTGGATCAGCTTGACGGTGCCGACCATCTGCACGGCCGTCGTGGCCGCACCCGCGACGGCGCCGGCGAGCACCGCCGAGAACACGATCGAACGAAAAACGGACATGAGTCTTCAGCGGCTGCTGTCAGGCGTCGGGATCAATGGCAGGGAAAGGCATTGGCGTGGCGCACGTCATGCGCCGCATTGTGAACCGCGCTGATATGCGAGAAGCCGACCACGCCGACGACGAACAGCCCGAGCGCCATGGCGAGAACGGCCTGAACGACGACATTCACGTCGGTCGCGGCGGTGGAGAGCTGGGCGGTCTGGGTCTGCTGCATGGGATTCCTCGTCAGTTGGCCGGCAGTTTAGCTGTTTTGTTCCCGCGATGCGACCGCCAATTTCGCGATGGCACGGGCGAGATCGCGACTGGTGAGATGCAGATTGGCATCGGCCGCAAGGCCCGTGCGGGCGATCTTGGCGAGGGCCGCGACATGGAACGCGGTTTCCTCCGCGTGGAAAAACGCCGCACACTCTTCCGGCGTCGGCATGCGCTTCAGCAGCGTCCGGAACGCGTGCCGGTGCACCATGCAGATGCCAGAATGCCCCTCCGGCCGGAACGACAATGCATCCACGTCGGTGCGCCACGTCACCAACGCGCCCGTCGCAGCACTGTCTGACCCGCGTCCCTGCATTCTCACCCTCTCAACTCGTTCATGCCACGGAGCGTCAAGTAGCCAAATCTGCGCTTGACTATCAATCTTTCATGTCTGATATTTCTGTTATGACAGAATTTACAGACAAGAAGATTTCCCCAGCCATCGAGCGATTTATCCTGCATTGGGGCGACATGGGCGAAGAATGGGGCGTCAATCGCTCGGTGAGCCAGATCCACGGCCTCCTCTACGTGTCTGAGGTCCCGCTCACGGCAGAGGACATCGCCGAACAGCTTGGCCTTGCACGCTCCAATGTCTCGAACTCGATCAAGGAGCTTTTGAGCTGGAATCTGATCAGGCGCATCCCCATCAAGGGCGATCGCCGCGATCACTTCGAGGCCGAGACCGACATCTGGGAGATAGCCGCGCGCATCGCCGCGGGCCGCAAGCAACGTGAAATCGATCCTGCGGTGGAGGCCCTCCGGGCCTGCATGGCCGATGCTGCGAGCGATCCTCAGATCAGCCCGGTCGCCAGCAAGCGCCTCAAGGCGATGCTCGACTTCACCGAAACCGTGGACGGCTGGTTCACCCAGATGCTGAGAGTTCCGCGCCCGAAGTTGATCGCCTTGATGAGGCTCGGGGCAAAGATCGTCAGCTTCCTACCGGCTGGAAAGAACAACTAGCCATCGATCAAGGGGGCACCACATGGGACTGCAAGGAAACGCCCTACATGTCCTTCCCGCCGATGATCCCGGCTCCGCCGACCAGCACGACCCGCGCTTTCGCGCGTTGTTGCCCGATACGGCGTGGCACACGCTGTCGCCGGCGATCCAACTACGTTTCTCCAAGCGGCTCGCCGACGGCAAGACCGCAACTTACGTTGGCGAAATAGCCGAAGCCCATTTCAGCCGCCTGGGCTGGTGCCTCGCTCAGGCGTCACGGTTGATCGGAGGACCGCTGCCCACGGGCACCGATGCCGGCGTTCCCGGTATCGTCACCGTGACCGAAGACATGGCGACGGGCGGCCAGATCTGGAGCCGCATCTACACGCGCCGTCACGATTTCCCGCAAGTAATCCACTCATCCAAGCGCTTCGCGGGGCCGACAGGTCTGGAAGAATATATCGGCCGCGGCATCGCGATTGCGCTGCACGTTTCCGCGGAGAATGGCGCGTTGGTTTTCACCAGCGCCGCATATCTTCTCCAGATCGGCCCGTTTCGACTTCGTCTTCCGGACTGGCTCACACCCGGCAAGCTGACCGTTACGCACCAGGATGTCGGCACCGACCGTTTCCGCTTCGCCCTCCAACTCCTTCATCCGCTGCTCGGTGTCTTGATTCGGCAATCTGCCGTTTTTCGCGAGGCTTCTTTATGACGTCATCACTGTTGTGGACTCTGATCGCCATCCAGATCGCGATGGGTGCGTTTGACACGCTCTATCATCACGAGATGACCGAACGCCTCGCCTGGCGACCGTCGCAGAGCCACGAACTGGTTCTGCACGGCATCCGCAACTTTTTTTACGCCCTTCTATTCCTGACCCTCGGCTGGACCGAGGTTCACGGCACATGGGCGCTTCTCATCATCGCGATCCTCCTGATCGAGGTGGTGATCACGCTGATGGATTTTGTTGAGGAGGACATGAGCCGCAAGCTTCCGGCCAGCGAGCGCGTCAACCACACGCTGCTTGCGCTCAACTACGGCGGCATTCTCGTCCTTATTCTGCCCGTGCTGATCGCATGGAGCGAACGCGACAGCACCATCGTGCCGGCCTTCTATGGCTTCTGGAGCATCCTGGCTGCGCTGGCCGCATTCGGCGTCGCGCTCTTCGGCCTGCGCGATCTGATCGCATCCCGCCGCGTCCTGCGGTTGATTGGCGACGATGCGGGCGGATTGATCGAAGGCCTGCCGCCCGAGCAGACCATTCTGATCACCGGTGCGACCGGGTTTGTCGGCCGCCGGCTAGTTGCAGCCCTCACCGCGGGCGGACACCGTGTCATCGCGCTGGTGCGCGATCCCGCCAAGGCCGATCAGTTGAAGCCGCCGATCATGCTGATCACTACGCTCGATCAATTGTCTGACGCGATCCGGATTGACGCCATCGTCAATCTCGCTGGTGAGCCGATCGGTAACGGTCTCTGGACCCAGGCCAAGCGCCAAAAGATCGTGGCCTCGCGGATCGACATGACCAATGATCTCGTACGTCTAATCGCACGGCTCGCCATAAAGCCGGCGGTCATGATCAGCGGCTCGGCAATCGGCTGGTATGGCATGCGCGACGACCAGCCTTTGACAGAAGACGCCGACGGCCGCGCCTCGTTCAGCCATGAGCTCTGCGATGCATGGGAAAAGGCGGCCGCCAGAGCCTCCACTTACGGCGTCCGCGTCGTCACGCTGCGGATTGGCCTGGTGCTAGGTACCGAAGGCGGCATTCTCACCCGCATGCTGACGCCATTCGAGTTCGGACTCGGCGGGCCGTTCGGATCAGGCAAGCAATGGATGTCATGGATCGAACGTGACGATCTGATCCGTCTGATCGCCCACGCCCTATCGCATCGCGAGCTTTCCGGATCGCTCAACGCCACCGCCCCGGTTCCGTTGACAAATGCTGACTTCACCAGGGAGCTCGCGCGCAGTCTGCACCGTCCCGCGATTTTCCGCGTGCCGGCGAATCTGCTGCATGGCATAGCCGGCGCCTTCGCCGACGAGTTACTGCTCGGCGGCCAGCGGGTTCTCCCACAACGCGCCCTGGATAGCGGCTTCGTGTTCCGGCATAGCACACTGCCCAGCGCGTTCGAGGCAATCCTCGGAACAAGATGACCGCACACGATCACGTCCTCGCCACGCGACCATCGATCAGTTTTGCCTCCCCCCGCCTACTCCGCTATGACGAAGCTTCACCTCATGTCGGAGACCCGCCAATGGCCCTGATGCCGTTCACCGATGCCATGGCTGCGATTCTGCAAGGCGCCACCGCGCTGCCCGACGAGGCCATCGCGCTCGAGGACGCGTTTCACCGCGTGCTGGCGCGCGACATTGCTTCGCTGCGGACGCAGCCGCCGGAGGCGATGTCGGCTATGGATGGCTATGCCGTGCGCGTTGCGGACGCAGCGCTGGGCGCCAGGCTGCAGGTGATCGGCGAGATTTCCGCGGGCAAGCCATTCGACCGCGCCCTCGCCGCTGGCGAAGCCGCGCGTATCTTCACCGGTGGCGTGGTGCCGGACGGCGCCGACGGCATCGTCATCCAGGAAGACACCGCACGGGACGGCGACATCGTTACCATCAACGAAGCCGCCATCGCCGGCAAACACATCCGCCCGGCCGGGGTGGACTTCAAGCAAGGCGACGTGCTGCTGCGCGCGGGCACCCGCCTCGCCGATCGCGATCTCGCCCTCGCCGCTGGCATGAACCATCCGGCGCTGCCCGTACATCGCCGCCCGGTGGTCGCCATGCTCGCCACCGGCGACGAACTGGTGATGCCCGGCGTCACACCCGGCCCCGGCCAGATCGTGCTCTCCAACGGTTTTGCCCTGCGCGCACTGGCGCGCGCCGAAGGCGCCGACGTGATCGATCTCGGCATCGCCCGCGATACGCTGGAATCGACCACCGGAGCGATCCGGCGCGCCATCGACCTCAATGTCGATGTCCTCATCACCACCGGCGGGGCGTCGGTGGGCGACCACGACCTCGTGCAGCAGTCGCTGGTCGAGGCCGGCGTCGAGATGTCGTTCTGGAAGATCGCGATGCGGCCAGGCAAACCGATGATGCATGGCCGCCGCGGCGCCATGCGGGTGATCGGCCTGCCCGGCAATCCCGTGTCGTCCTATGTCTGCGGTTTCCTGTTCATGGTGCCGCTATTGCGCGCGCTGTCGGGCCGCAGCGAGGTCCAGCATGTTCGCGAAGCGGCGGTGCTCGGCCGGGACCTCGCCGCAAACGACCACCGTGAGGATTATCTGCGCACACGCCTCGAACGGCGGGAGGGCGCGCTGGTCGCGACGCCCGTCATGAAGCAGGACTCCTCCCTGCTCGGCAATCTGGCCATCGCCGAAGGACTGCTGGTTCGCCCGCCGCATGCCGTAGCCGCGAAAGCCGGCGATCCCTGTCAAATCATTCGCCTTCCGACCTAACTGGATACCGCGACCCGACCTTGTCCCCGGGCTTTGCCCGAGCGGACATCACGCCTCATGAATTCCTCCGGCTCCCGGTCACCAAGTTGTCACGTACAGCGGCGACAGAGAGCGCAGACAACAGATTCGGTGCCCGTTCATGGACTACTTCAAGCGCTTCAATTTCCTTTTCGCCATGCCGACCTTCGACGCTGACGATCTTGAAGGCGTACGCCTCAACCAGATCGTCGAGGAAATCGAGAAATCCGGCTTCGAGGTCGTCAAGGCGCGCAAGCTGGAAGACGCCGCCATCGCCGTACAGACCGACGCGGCGATCGGCTGCATGGTCGTCGACTGGGGCAAGAAGGGCCTCGAAGGCAAGACCGCCGCGCTGATCAATCTGATGCGCCGCCGCGGCCTCGACTTCCCGATCATGCTCCTCATCCGCCGGCAGCGCTTCGAGGACATTCCGGTCGAGGTGCTCGATTTCATCGACGGCTACATTTTCCTGTCGGAAGAAACGCCGCCCTTCATCGCCAAGAACCTGATCAGCCGCCTCAAGCAATATGCCGAGACGCTGAAGACGCCCTTCTTTGGTGCGCTCGTCGACTATGCCGAGGAAGGCAACCAGCTCTGGACCTGTCCGGGCCACAATGGCGGCGTGTTCTACAGCCGCTCGCCGATCGGCCGCGTGTTCATGGAACATCTCGGCGAAGCGGTGTTCCGCGACGATCTCGACAATTCCGTGCTCGATCTCGGCGACCTGCTGACCCATGAAGGCCCGGCCCTGCAGGCGCAGAAGGAAGCCGCGCAGATCTTCGGCGCGGAGAAAACCTATTTCGTCCTCAACGGCACCTCGACCTCCAACAAGGTCGCCCTCTCGGCGCTGGTCACCGACGGCGACCTCGTGCTGTTCGACCGCAACAACCACAAGGCCGCGCTGCACGGCGCGCTGATGATCTCCGGCGGTACGCCGATCTATGTGCCGACCGTGCGCAACCCGTGGGGCCTGATCGGCCCGATGAACTGGGACGCCTTCAGCGAGGAAGCGCTGCGCGAACGCATCCGCACCAATCCGCTGGTCACCGACAAGGATGCCTGGAAGCGCGAGCGCCCTTTCCGCGTCGCCGTCATCGAACAGTGCACCTATGACGGCACCATCTACAGCGCCGAGATGATCATCGAACGCATCGGCCATCTCTGCGATTACATCCTGTTCGACGAGGCCTGGGCAGGCTTCATGAAATTCCACCCGCTCTATGCCGGCCGTTTCGCCATGGGCCTGAAAGAACTCGGACCGGACTCGCCCGGCATCATCGCGACGCAGTCGACGCACAAGCAGCTCGCCAGCTTCTCGCAGGCCTCGCAGATCCACATGAAGGACCGCCACATCCGCGGTCAGAAGCGCCGCGTCGAGCATCGGCGCTTCAATGAAAGCTTTATGCAGCACGCATCGACGTCTCCCTTCTATCCGCTGTTCGCCTCGCTCGACGTGGGCGCGCAGATGATGAAGGGCCGCTCCGGCGAAGTCTTGTGGGACGACACGATCCGTCTCGGCATCGAGCTGCGCAAGAAGATGCGCGCGGTGCGCCGCGAATTCGAGGAAAAGGAATTCCGCCCGGAACGCCGCTGGTTCTTCGAACCCTTCGTGCCCGAGCGCGTCGATATTCCGGACGTCGCCCAGCCCGGCGCCACCCATAGCGTGCCCTGGGAGAGCATCAGCACCGACCAGCTCGCCACCAATCCGGCCTTCTGGCAGCTTTCGCCGGACGCGAAGTGGCACGGCTTCCCGGATATGCAAGCCGGCTTCGCCATGACCGATCCGAACAAGCTGACGGTGCTGACGCCCGGCTTCGATCGCTCGACCGGTGGATACGCCGAACATGGCATTCCCGCCCCGGTTGTTGCGCAATATTTGCGCGAAAACCAGATCGTTCCGGAGAAAAACGACCTCAATTCGCTGCTTTTCCTGCTGACCCCCGGCGTCGAGGCCAGCAAGGCCGGCACGCTGGTGTCGGGGCTCGTCGCCTTCAAGCGCTTCCATGACGAGAACGCCCTGCTCGAGGATGTGATTCCGGAATTCGCGCGCCGCCGCCCGGCCCGCTATGCCGGCGTGCGCCTGCGCGACCTCTGCGGCGACATGCACCGCTTCTATCGTAATGCCGATGTGAGCGGCCTGCAGGCGAAGCAATTCATGGATCAGCATCTGCCGGAGATCGCGATGTCGCCGCACGATGCCGCGCGCCTGCTGGTGCGCAACGACGTCGACTACCTGCCGATCGACGAGATCGCCGGCCGCATCGCCACCACGCCTTTCGTGGTCTATCCGCCGGGCATCGCCACCATCGTCCCGGGCGAACGCCTTACCGAGCGCGCACAGCCGATGATCGATTATCTCAAGATGTTCGAGACCTGCTTCAACACCTTCCCTGGCTTCGAGGTCGAGATCCAGGGCATCTATCGCAAGGTGGATGCGTCAGGCCGTATCCGGCTCTACACTTACGTGGTCTCGGAAGAGCGGGATCCCCGCAAGTGAGTTTGCAGGAAGCGACCGACACACCGATCGTCGTCCGGCCGTCACGCGACAGCGATGTCGACGCCATGCTCGCGATCTATCGCCGCCACATCCGCCAGGGTGTTGAGGAAGGCGTCAGCGACGCCGATGCGATGCAGCCGGACGATCTGCGCGACCGTCGCAAGAACCTGAAGAACAAGCGCTTCCCGCATATCGTGGCGACACGCGGCGGCGAGGTCGTCGGCTATGCCTATGTGGTCCAGTTCCGCAAACGGCCAGCCTATCGCTATGCCGTGAAGCACTCGATCTATGTGCATCACGAACACACCGGCAAAGGCGTCGGCGGCAGACTGCTGCGCGAACTCATCGATGTCTGCGCCGCCGCCGGCTTCCGGCAGATCATCGGCTATATCGATGCCGACAATGCCGCATCGCTCGGCCTGCACGAACGTTTCGGCTTCGCCCGCGTCGGCGTATTGCCCGGTGTCGCCTATCGTTCGGGCCGCTGGGCCGACACGGTGATGGTGCAGCGTTCGCTGGCTGCGGGCGCGACGACGCCACCGCCGCCGATGGCATTGTCGGAACGGATTCTGTGATCTCGTAGGATGGGTTGAGCGCAGCGATACCCATCACAATAGGCGCGGAGCATACGGTGATGGGTATCGCTCCGGCGCGTTGCGCGTCCGCTGAACCCATCCTACGGCCCAGCCGCTTCCCCCATAACACCGCATCTTTGGAGCGAAATTAGCCATTGCGGAACATGTATGGAACAGATAGTGTCCGTTCATGATTTGTTTCGAGATTCTGTGGCTTAGTAAAATCGAGAGTGCCCAAACTCGTGACTGCCCTCGACCAGTAGCGCGCAAGCTGCGCTGACGACGAGGTCCCGAAACACACGCGGCGGCCCGACAACCGTCAATTGAAGACCTTGTCAACTGAGGATGGCTTCAGATGCTCACGCGCAAACAATACGAACTGCTCCGCTTCATCGACCAGCGGCTGAAGGAAGCCGGTGTACCGCCCTCTTTCGACGAGATGAAGGATGCGCTGGATCTGCGCTCCAAGTCCGGCATTCATCGCTTGATCACGGCGCTGGAAGAACGCGGCTTCATCCGCCGCCTGCCGAACCGTGCACGCGCCATCGAAGTGATCAAGCTGCCCGAGCTCAACACCGCAGCTCCCACCGGCGGACGCCGCGGTTTTACCCCGAGCGTCATCGAAGGCAATCTTGGCAAGAGCCGGTCGGCTCCGGTGCCCGCTGCCAGCGAGGATGACGGCGGCCGCACCATCTCAGTGCCGGTGATGGGCCGGATCGCCGCGGGCACGCCCATCGAGGCGCTGCAGACGCGCAGCCATTCGATCAGCGTGCCGCAGGACATGCTCGGCAACGGCGAACATTACGCACTCGAAGTGCGCGGCGACTCCATGCAGGATGCGGGCATTCTCGATGGCGACATGGCGCTGATCGTGAAATCCGACAGCGCCGATACCGGCGACATCGTGGTCGCGCTGATCGACGACGAGGAAGCCACGCTGAAGCGCTTCCGCCGCCGCGGCGCCTCCATCGCGCTGGAGCCGGCCAACACCGCTTACGAGGTGCGTATCCTGCCGCCGAACCGCGTGCGCATCCAGGGCAAGCTCACCGGCCTCTATCGCCGCTACTGAGCGCGCTCACCGATCGTCGGGCTGGAGATCAGTCTCCACCGGCGTCGCATCGCCCGGCCGGGAGCGCGAACGGTCGGTCGATGCTCCTGCTTGCGTTCTTTCTGATTGCGTAGCTTCGACCGGGCCGCGCGCCCATGGGCGATCGAGACCACGCGCGCGCGAGGCTTCGATGACGAAGCCGTCACCGGAGCGATGCAGGGCCGTTGCTCCCTGCATTCGCAGGATCTCGCGATCGACGATCATTGCCCGGCAATCGGCTGGCGGCTGACGGGCCGTGATGATCACCGCCGCTCGTTCGCAGTCGTCGCTGAATGCGTCGGCTTGCAGGGTCAAAGCGATCAGGCCGCCATCGCCGAGGGCCGTGACGCAACCCGACGGATCGCATGATACGCCGTCGCCGAGCGACGCATCGGTCGGCAATCTTGCGTCGGCATCCGCGCCCAGCCATTCCTTGACCAGAAACGCATCTTTGGCGCTGCGCATCACATGCAGCCGTCCGTCGCGCCCGCGCACGGCCACGCTGTGGCCGTCGCCGGCAATCAGGACATCGGGCTGCCTTGTCGATGCAGCCCAGAACGTCGCCACCGCGAGCGTAACCACTCCGGCATAGCGCAGCGGCGTCCGCAGCAATGCCAGCAGGACGATGCCGAAGCTGGCCACGATCAGCGGCCCCGTCCCGAAGGCCGGCACCCGGCCGATGGCTCCGGGCAGCGCCGCGACCCATCTGGACACGAAGATCATCCATTGCAGGCCGATCTCCATGATGTTCCAGAACACGGCATCGAGACCGAACGGTACGGCGACAAGCCCGAGCAGCCCCGCCGGCATCACCAGCACCGACACCACCGGCATCGCCAGCAGATTGGCGATGATCCCGTAGGGCGTGACGCGGTGAAAATGATAGGCCGCATAGGGCATGGTCGCGAGGCCGGCGACCAGCGAGGCCAGCAGCAGCAGGGTAAGTTCGCGCCCGCCCCATAGCGCGATCCGCGCCGTCGTCGAACTCTCCGATGTCGCGAACAGCGCCGGCATTCCGATCTGCACCAGCGCGACAAGTCCGAGCGTCGCCGCGAACGACATCTGGAAGCTCGGATGCACCAGCGCTTCCGGGGTGACGATCAAGACGACCAGCGCCGCGATTGCCAGCGTGCGAAAGGTGATGGCGCGGCGATCGACCATGATGGCGACCAGCACCACCGCCGTCATGATGAAGGATCTTTGCGTCGCGACCTCCGCGCCGGATAGCAGCAGATAGAACAGCGCGGCGAGCAGCGCCGCCGCCGCGGCGTATTTCTTGATGGCGAACGTCACCGTCAGCACCGGGACCAGGGCCAGCAATGCACGTACGACAAAGAAGACAACGCCCGCGACAACCGCCATGTGATAGCCAGAGATCGACAGCACATGGCCCAGGCCGGAAATGAACATGGCGTCGTTGACGTCGGACGAGATCGCATCGCGCCGCCCCGTCAACAGCGCCGTCGCGATGGCGCGGCTGTCCCCGGAGAGCGACGCACGGATGCGCGCATCGATGGCATCGCGCATGCCCTGCATGGTCGCTGCATAACGCAAATGCCATGACGGCGGCGCCGGCGGATCGAGCTTCCCGATCGATCCGGTGACGAAACCGGATGCACCGATGCCCTGAAAATAGAGGTCGCGCGCAAAATCGTAGCCGCCCGGCCGCAGCGGCGCGAGCGGCGGCTGCAGCCGCGCCTTCAGCGTCACGAAGCTGCCGACCGCCGGCGCTGTGCCCTTCTTCACCGACAGACGGACACGCGTCAGCCTGATCGCGTCCCGCTGCGTCTCCATCGTGGCAACGCGCAGAACGAAACGATCGCTGCGTTCACGCTCCTCCCGGGTCTCGACAAAACCTGTCAGCGCCACGCCGAACAATGGCTTCGCCAGCACCTCGTGGGCGATGCGCGTGCTCTTCCATGTTGCCGTGGCAAAACCTGCAGCGACGGCTGCGACGAGCAGTACATAAGGAAACACAAAAGAACGTCGCAGCAACGCAGCCGCAAGAGCGAGCAAGCAGGCCGTAGCGGCCACCACCCACGCAACAGGTTCGCGCTCGGCCGCGAAGTACAATGCGATGCCTGATCCGAAGGCCACGGGCACCCAAGGCAACAAGCGGCCCGGGCCAGCCTCGGCCTGCGCCCAGGCCTGCAGCCAGTCGAGCGGCAATATCGAGGAGGGGTTCGGGGTGAGCGCACCGCTCGTCACCGACGGCGGCCACGTGACCGCCCTCGCCTGGTTGCGCCGCCGTCCCCCGCTTTGCGCCATGAGCCGTCCGCTCGCCACGCCTACCCTCCCGGATGCTATCGGAAGGGCGATGCGCGGCTAGCGGAACGGATGCAGAATGCGCGAACTATTCTCGCGCTCAGGCCAGCTTGGCGTAGCTGTCGCGCAGGCCGACGGTGCGGTTGAACACCGGCTTGCCGGGCGCGGAGTCCTTGTCGCGGCAGAAATAGCCCTGCCGTTCGAACTGCATCGCGCCGTCGTAATTGTCGCTCGCCAGCGCCGGCTCCAGCATCGCGCCGGTCAGCACTTCGAGCGAATTCGGGTTGATCTGTGCCGCGAAGTTCGCAGCCTCCGGGGTCGGCGTCGCGAACAGCTGCTCATAGACACGCACCTCGGCCGGCACCGCGTGCGATGCGCTGACCCAATGGATCGTCGCCTTGACCTTGCGGCCGTCCGGCGCATTGCCACCGCGAGTTTCGGGGTCGTAGGTGCAGCGCAGCTCTACCACTTCACCCTTGTCGTTCTTCACGACATCCCTGCAGGTGATGAAGTAGCCGTAGCGCAAACGCACCTCGCGGCCCGGCGCCATGCGGAAGAACTTCTTCGGCGGATCCTCCATAAAATCCTCGTGCTCGATATAGAGCTCGCGGCTGAACGGGATCTGACGGGTGCCAAGCGAGGCGTCATCGGGATGGTTGACCGCTTCAAGCTGCTCGACCTGCCCTTCCGGATAATTCTCGATCACGACCTTGAGCGGACGCAGCACCGCCATGCGGCGCGGCGCTGTCCGATTCAGCGTCTCGCGCACGGCGAAGTCGAACATCGACAGATCGACGGTGGAATTCGCCTTGGCGACACCGATGCGCTTGACGAATTCGCGCAGCGCCTCGGCGGGAATGCCGCGGCGCTGCAGGCCGGCCAGCGTCGGCATGCGCGGATCGTCCCAGGCCGACACATGGCCGCCGCGCACGAGCTCGGTGAGCACGCGCTTCGACAGCAGCGTGTAGGTCATGTTGAGCCGCGCGAACTCGTACTGATGCGGCCGAGACGGCACCGGCAGATTGTCGAGGCACCAGTCGTAGAGCGGCCGGTGATCCTCGAATTCCAGTGTGCAGATCGAATGCGTGACGTGCTCGATAGCGTCCGACTGACCGTGAGCGAAGTCGTAGCTCGGATAGATCTTCCAGGCATCGCCAGTGCGCGGATGATGGGCATGCAGGATGCGGTAGATCACGGGGTCGCGCAGATTGATGTTACCGGCGGCCATGTCGATCTTGGCGCGCAGCACGCGGGCGCCGTTCGGGAATTCGCCGGCGCGCATGCGGGCGAACAGGTCGATATTTTCCTCGACCGAACGATCGCGGAACGGGCTGTTCTTGCCGGGCTCGGTAAGCGTGCCGCGGGCGATACGCATTTCTTCCGGCGACTGGTCGTCCACATAGGCCTTGCCGGCACGGATCAGGTACACCGCCCAGTCATAGAGCTGCTCGAAATAGTCCGAGGCGAAATGCAGGTTACCCTCACCCCAGTCGAAGCCGAGCCAGCGCACATCGCGCTGGATGGCGTCGATATATTCCTGCTCTTCCTTGGTCGGGTTGGTGTCGTCGAAACGCAGGTTGCAGCGCCCCCCGAACTCGGCGGCGACGCCGAAATTCAGGCAGATCGACTTGGCGTGGCCGAGATGCAGGTAGCCATTCGGCTCCGGCGGGAAGCGCGTCACGACGCTCGTGTGCTTGCCGGTTTCGAGGTCCGCCGCCACAATGTCGCGGATGAAGTCGCGGCCGGCCTCACTGGCGCTGCCCGCGGTCGATTCGTCTGTCATAAGCTGCCTTTCAGATTGCGCTCTATGTGCCAAATCCGGGCGCTTTCGCCAAGGGGAGCCGGCTAGCGGGTGCCCCGGTTCCGTCCCCGAGGCCGGGTGTGATTGCCCATTGGGCAGCGGCCCGGCGGTGTGTTAAACGGCCGCGACAATCCCACCCGAACAGATCGACTTCGCCTGATGACCGCACCCGTCGTTACCCGTTTCGCGCCCTCGCCGACCGGCTTCCTCCATATCGGCGGCGGCCGCACCGCGCTGTTCAACTGGCTGTATGCCAAGAAGCACGGCGGCAAGATGCTGCTGCGGATCGAGGACACCGACCGTGAGCGCTCTACTGAAGCGGCCATCGACGCGATTCTGGACGGGCTGAAGTGGCTCGGCATCGAGTGGGACGGCGACACCGTCTACCAGTTCGCCCGCGCTGCCCGCCACCGCGAGGTCGCCGAGCAGCTGCTCGCCGAGGGCAAGGCCTATTACTGCTACGCCTCCGCCGAGGAACTGCAGGCGATGCGCGAGAGCGCGCGCGCCGAGGGCCGTTCCAAGCTCTATAACGGCCTCTGGCGCGACCGTGATCCGTCCACACCGAAGCCGGACGTCAAGCCGACGATCCGCCTCAAGGCACCGCTCACGGGGGAGACCGTGATCGACGACCAGGTGCAGGGCCGCGTGGTATGGCAGAACGAGAATCTCGACGACCTCGTCCTGCTGCGCGGCGACGGCACACCGACCTATATGCTGGCCGTGGTGGTGGACGATCACGACATGGGCGTCACCCACGTGATCCGCGGCGACGACCATCTGATCAACGCCGCACGTCAGAAGCAGATCTATGACGCGCTGGGCTGGGACGTGCCCAGCATGTCGCATATCCCGCTGATCCATGGGCCTGACGGCTCAAAACTCTCGAAGCGTCACGGTGCGCTCGGCGTCGACGCCTATCGCGCCATGGGTTATGTGCCGGCCGCCCTGCGAAATTACCTCGTCCGCCTCGGCTGGAGCCATGGCGACCAGGAAATCTTCACGACGCAGGAGATGATCGACGCCTTCGACCTGTCGGGCATCGGACGGTCGGCCGCACGGTTCGATTTCGCGAAGCTGGAGAGCATCAACGGGCACTATATTCGCCACAGCGACGATCAAGCTCTCGTGACCATGTTCGAGGGCATCCTTCCCTATGCCGAGGGCGGCGCCGGTATCCAGGCCAAGCTCAACGACGCAACGCGTGCGCAACTGCTGCGCGCGATGCCGGGCTTGAAGGAGCGCGCCAAGACGCTGCTCGAACTGGTGAAAGGCGCCGATTTCATTTTCGCCGACCGCCCGCTCGAGATCACCGAGCCCAAGGCCGTTGCCGTGCTGACGCCCGAGACGCGCGTGCTGCTTGGCAAATTGCGCAGCGCGCTCGAAGCCGTCACGGACTGGACGGCCGCCAATACCGAAGCCGCTGCCCGCGCCTTTGCGGAAGAAGCCGGCCTGAAACTCGGCGGTGTCGCGCAGCCTCTGCGGGTGGCGCTCACCGGCAAGACCACATCGCCCGGCATCTTCGACGTGCTGGCGGTACTGGGACGGCAGGAATGCCTCGATCGGCTGGCCGATCAGGCCTCTGTTTAGCATAGCTGTAGGCTACTTTTGCCTGCCTTGCAGCGCACACAGCAATACGCTACGCATTCTGCCGAATGCTCTGGAATTCCCGTCTGACGTCGCCATTTTCTCCTTAAATGACGGTGGTTTGACGGCCCCTCAACGATCTCATCGGGGACTATGCGATGGACGCGAAAACAAACACCAAATCCGCAACGCTGACAGTCGATGGCAAGAGTTTCGACCTGCCGATCCATAGCGGGACCGTGGGCCCCGACGTGATCGATATCGGCAAGCTCTATGCCCAGTCGGGCATGTTCACCTACGATCCGGGCTTCACCTCGACCGCGAGCTGCCAGTCGCAGATCACCTATATCGACGGCGACGCCGGCATTCTCGAATATCGCGGCTACCCGATCGAGCAGCTCGCCGAGAAGGGCGACTTCCTCGAAACCTGCTACCTGCTGCTCTACGGGGAGCTCCCGACCAAGGCGCAGAAGCAGAAGTTCGACCATCTGGTGACCAACCACACCATGGTCCACGATCAGATGACGCGCTTCTTCACCGGCTTCCGCCGCGACGCGCATCCGATGGCCGTGATGGTTGCCTCTGTCGGCGCCCTCGCCGCCTTCTACCATGACTCGACCGACATCAACGACGCCAAGCAGCGCGAGATCGCTTCGATCCGCATGATCGCCAAGATCCCGACGCTTGCTGCGATGGCCTACAAGTACACGATCGGCCAGCCCTTCGTGTATCCGACCAACTCGCTCGATTTCGCGTCGAACTTCATGAAGATGTGCTTCGCCGTGCCGTGCGAGGAGTACAAGGTCAATCCGGTGCTTGCGAAAGCGCTGGACAAGATCTTCACCCTCCATGCCGACCACGAGCAGAACGCCTCGACCTCGACGGTCCGCATCGCCGGCTCGTCGGGCGCCAACCCGTTCGCCTGTATCGCTGCCGGCATCGCCTGCCTGTGGGGCCCCGCTCACGGCGGCGCCAACGAAGCTGCGCTGCAAATGCTCGCCGACATCGGCACCGTGGACAAGATTCCGGAATTCATCGCCAAGGTGAAGGACAAGAACTCGTCCGTCCGCCTGATGGGCTTCGGTCACCGCGTCTACAAGAACTACGATCCGCGCGCCAAGCTGATGCAGCAGGCCTGCCACGAAGTTCTCAAGGAAACCGGCCATGGCGGCGACGAGATGCTCGCCGTTGCGATGGAGCTCGAGAAGATCGCGCTGTCGGACCAGTACTTCATCGACCGCAAGCTGTACCCGAATGTCGACTTCTATTCGGGCATCACGCTGAAGGCGATGGGCTTCCCGACCTCGATGTTCACCGTGCTGTTCGCCGTCGCCCGCACCGTAGGCTGGATCAGCCAGTGGAGCGAAATGATCGGCGACCCGCAGCAGAAGATCGGCCGTCCGCGCCAGCTCTTCACCGGCGCTGCCCGCCGCGACTACACGGACATCGCCAAGCGCGGCTAAGCTGCGCAGCAAGGCTGAAACGACAAACCGGCGGATCGCAAGATCCGCCGGTTTTGTTTTGTGCTCTGATGTAGGGCGGATTAGCAAAGCGTAATCCGCCGGCCGATTGCGTTGGGCGAAGAACGGCGGATTACGGCTTCGCCTGATCCGCCCTACGCTTCTCAATACGGATATGCGCGGCCACGACATCCGCCGCGATCCGGCTGGGCGACGCCTGTCCGATGCCCATGATGGCGTCGAGCCGCGCCATCGCCTCGACCTGGCGGCGGCGCATCGGCGTGTCCGCAAGCACCTCCTGGAGCGACGCAGCGAGGTTGGCAGGCGTGCAGTCTTCCTGGATGAATTCGGGGATGACGTTCTCACCGATCACCAGATTGGCGAGGATCACCGAGGACGAGGTGATGCGCCGGCGGATGATCCAGGCTTCGACGCTGCCAGCCTTGTAGGCCGTCACCATGGGCACGCCGGACAACGCCAGCTCAAGCGTGACCGTGCCGGACTTCGCAAAGGCAGCATGGGCACTACGGAAAGCGGCGCGCTTCTCCGTCTCACCGATCACGATCCGCGGCTGCACCGGCCACGCCTTGACGGCCTCCGAGATGCCGTCGACGAGATGCGGCATGGTCGGCAGGATCAGTTCGAAATCCGTCCCGCGCTTCTGCAGCAAATCGAGCGTCGCGCCGAAAGTCTCCATGTGATGGCGGATTTCGCTGCGCCGGCTACCGGGCAGCACAAGCAGCACGGGCGGCTTGCCATCGCGCCGCGCCTGCTCTTCGGTATTTGGCCGCAGCGTATCGATCTGCTCGATCAGAGGATGACCGACATATGTGCAAGGCGGGCCGCCGAGGCGGCGATGCGCGTCAGGCTCGAACGGCAGCAATGCCAGAACATGATCGACATAGTCGCGCATCGCCTTGGCGCGGCCGGGCCGCCACGCCCACACGGTCGGTGACACATAATTGACGATGGGGATCGAGGTGTCACGCTTGTGCACGCGCTTGGCAACGCGCTGCGTGAAATCGGGACTGTCGATGATGACGAGCACGTCAGGCTTCGTCCGCAAGACGTCTTCAGTGGCTCGCGCAATCAGCTTGAGGATCGACGGTAGTTTCTTCAACACGGCCGCGAGGCCAATGATGGAGAGCTGCTCGATCGGGAACAGCGACTGCAGTCCCTCACGCGTCATCGAGGATCCGCCGACACCGGAGAAAACGACGTCATCGCCGAAACGTTGCTTCAACTCGCGCATCAAGGCGGAGCCGAGCCGGTCGCCGGATTCCTCGGTGGCGATCAGGTGAATCTTTCGCGTCACGCTGGCAGTCCCGTCACGAATATCCCCGCGGCGTCTGCAGCCTCGATCATCACCTGCGGCTCTGCGACGATCGTATTTCCCGCGACGATCGAGATGCCGCAGAGTTTCGCAGCGATCGCACCTTCCACGGTACGCGGCCCGGTGGTCGGCAGATCGAAGCGCAGGTCCTGGCTGCTCTTCGGCGCCTTCACCAGCACGCCCCTACCCGCCTTGGCGCGAATGCGGCCATTGGCGCGCAATTCGGCAACGCGCGCGAGCAGCGCGTCGGTGCCGCCGATATCCTCGATACCGACCACATGACCATCGATGACCACACAGGCCTGCCCGATATCGAACGGACCGAGCGCCGCCAGCACCTCGCGCCCACGCGCGATATCCGCTTCGGCGTCCGCGTCCGGTATTGCGCGCGTAATACTGCCGGCAGGCATGAGAATGTCCGGCGCGACATCCTTCACACCGAGCAGGCGAAAACCTTCATGCTCGAACAGGCGGCTGACACTTGTGAGCAGATGATCGTCGCCGCCGCGGAAGGCGCGAAACACCTTTGGCATCACCCGCAGCGTGCCCCAGTCGAGGCGGATTTCGGAGATCGCCGGACGCACCAATGTGCCGATGAAAACCAGATCGCGGCACTGAGCGCTCCGCATCAGGCGCAGCAATGCGCCGAACTTGCCGATGGGAATCCAGTGATGCGCAAACCGCGCTGCCTGCACGGGATCACAAAAGCCCTTGAGCGCGAAGATCACCGGCTTGATGCCGCGTGCCTGCAACGACTCCGCAACGGCGAAAGGCATGGCGCCGCCGCCGGCGATGATGCCGAGCGGAGAGGAAATCGAGAGTTGCTGCAGCGGGGGCTGGCCGTTCATGTCAGGCCTTGCGCCTCCGTCTCAGGACTGGCCGCCGGCGTCCGGCAGGCATAGTGCGCGATGCTTGCTGCCGGCGATGAAGGCCAGGATTTCGGCGATGGCCGGATCATCGCCCGCGAGTGGCTGAACGCGTTCAAGGCGCTCGGCGAACACGCCCTCGCCGTGAAAGAGTTTTTGATAGAACGCGCGCACGGTGGCGAGACGCTCTTTCGTGAACTTGCGGCGCTTCATGCCGATGATGTTGAGGCCTTCCAGCGCCGCATACTGGCCGTTGACCAGGCCGAACGGAATGATGTCGCCGCGCACGCCGCAGACGCCGCCGATCATCGCCTGCGGACCGATGCGAGTGAACTGATGCACCGCGGAGAGACCGCCCATGAATACGAAATCACCGATCTCGCAGTGACCGCCGAGCGTCGCCGAGGTCGCGAAGATCACGTCATTGCCGACATGGCAGTCGTGGCCGACATGGGCGCAATTCATGAAGTAGCCGCGATCGCCGACGGTGGTGACGCCGCCGCCGCGCACGCTGCCGGCATTCATCGTCACCGACTCGCGGATGGTGCAGCCGTTGCCGATCTTGAGCTGGGTCAGTTCGGGGCCGACGCCGATGATCTGCGGCGGTGCGCCGAGCGAGGCGAACGGATAGATCGTGCAGTTCTCGCCGATGGTCGTCTGCGACGTGACATTCACATGCGAGACCAACTTGGTGCCGGCACCGATGGTGACGTGCGGGCCGATCGTGCAGAACGGCCCGATCTCGACGCCCTCGCCGATCACCGCGCCGTCGGCGACGCGCGCCATCGGATCGATCTTGCTCATATTGCCTCGTCAGTCCGTCAGCATGGCGCCGACATCGGCCTCGGCAACGGTGACACCATTGACCTTGGCATCACCATGGAACCACCACATGGCGCGTTTCCGGTTGATCAGATGCATGTGATACTCGACCGTATCGCCCGGCATCACCGGCTTACGAAATTTGCACTTGTCGATGGTGAGAAAGTAAACCGCGCGCGGCTTCTCGGTGCCCTCGACCGACGCAATGCCGATCACGCCCGCGGTCTGCGCCATGCCCTCGATCATCAGCACGCCCGGATAAACGGGACGATCGGGGAAATGTCCGAGAAAGGCCGGCTCGTTGATGGTGACGTTCTTGATGCCGATACCGCTGAAATTCTTGCGGATGCCGACCACGCGATCGATCAGCAAAAACGGATAGCGGTGCGGCAGGGTCTTGAGGATGGTGTTGATATCCACCGCCTCGATGATGATCGGCGACTCCTCGCTCATTCCCGCTCGTCCTTCGTATCCATTTTGTCCGTGTCCGCGCCGGGCGCAGTCTCACGGGCCAATTTTTCCACCGCGAGGATTTCGCGGAACCATTGCTTCGTCGGCCGGGCGAAGATGCCGCCCCAGCGCCCGCGCGGCGGGATGCTATCCTTGACGCCCGCCATGGCCGCGACCTGCGCGCCGTCACCGATCGTGATGTGATTGTTGAGGCCGACCATGGCCCCGAGCGCAACGTTGTCGCCGATGGTCAGGCTGCCCGCAAGGCCACATTTGGCGGCGATGACGCAATGCCGTCCGATCGTCACATTGTGACCGATCTGGACCTGATTGTCGATTTTGGTGCCCTCGCCGATCACCGTGTCGCGCAGACTGCCGCGATCGATGGTGGTGCCAGCGCCGACCTCGACATCGTTCTGGATCAGCACGCGGCCGGTCTGCGGTACCTTGATATGCTTGTCGCGGCCGAAAACGAAACCGAAGCCGTCCTGGCCGAATTTGCAGCCGGGATGAACGAGGACGTTATTCCCAATCAGCGTGAACTGCAGCACGCTGCCCGCGCCGATATTGCAATCGCGGCCAATCTTGACCCCTGCGGCGATCACCGCGCCGGAGCCAATGATGGTCCCCGAACCGATCTCCACGTCCGGTCCGATCACTGCCAGCGGATCGATGGTGACATCATCCTCGATCAGCGCTGTCGGATGGATGATCGCCTGCTCGGATATGCCCGAAACGTCGAATCCCGAGGTCGGCCGCAGCGCGTCGGGCTGAAATTCGCTTGCGAGCTCGACAAAGGCGGCAAACGGCCGCTTGGCGCGCAGCACGGCCACGTGCGCCGGGATCTCGCCCTTGAAGCCCTCGCTGACCAGCACGGCGCCCGCATGCGTGCGTGCGAGCTGGTCAGCGTAGCGGACGTTTTCGAAGAAGGTCAGATGATGCGGGCCGGCCTCGTCCAGCGAGGCGACGCCGGTGATCACATGGTCGGCGCAGGACGCATCGACCAGACGCGCTTTCGTTGACGCGGCAATATCAGCCAGCGTCAACGAAAGGGATTGCTTGAAGAATGTCGGCAGCGCCATTCCATCCGTCGCGGTGCGGCCGTCAGGCAAGATTAGAACGAAGTTCCGCCGCCGAACCTGAATTCCTGCGTACGATCATAGGCGCCCTTGGTGAGCGGCACCGCGTAGTCGAAGCGCAGCGGACCGAACGGCGACTGCCAGATTATGCCAACACCGACCGACGAACGAACCGGGTTCGAATTGTCATAGGACATGCCCGCGCAATTGCCGACCGAGGTCTTGCTGGCCGGGACGCAGCCCGCCTGGTTGACTTCACCCGTCGCAGCCCAGCTCGTCGGGCCCTGATAGTCCGAGAGACCGCCAGCATCTGCGTAAAGAGCGCCCTTGATACCCACTTCCTTCGGCAGGAACCAGAACGGCATCTGCAGTTCAGCCGAAGCGCCCCAGTACTTGGTGCCGCCGAGCGCGTCGCCATAGGAGCCGAGCGCGACGTAGCTGATGTCACGCGGACCAATGCCGTTCTGCGCGAAACCACGCACCAGGTTCGGGCCCATCTGGAAGTGATCCAGCATGCGGATGTCCTTGCCGACATTGTTCAGGATGCCGCCCTGGACGCGCAGCAGGCCGACGATGTCAGACACCAGCGGGGTGTAGTACTTCGCATCGATCGTGGTCTTCAGGTAGCTGACGTCGCCGCCGACGCCTGCATAGTCCTGCTTGAACTCGACGAACAGACCGTCGGTCGGGTTCTTGTTGTTGTCGAGCGTGTTGTAGTTGAGCGTGTAGCCCAGCATCGAGGTCAGAGCCTTGCCGTTCGCAAGCTCCTTACGAACCGGCAGCGAAGACTCGCCGTCGGCGTAGCAGCCCCAGGTGTTGGGATCCGCAGGATTCACGGCTGTGAAATTGCCAGCGTCTGCATTGATCTTTCCAGGCGTCCGGAGGCCGCCACCGGTCAGGTTGTTACAGTTCGCGAGCTGGCCCGGCAGCGAGATTTCCTGCTGGAAGATCGAGTAGCGGAGTTGCAGCGCGAGGTCTTCGCGGAGCTGGAAGCCAAGGCGCGGGCTGAAGCCCATCGTCTTGGTGTTGTACGAGATGTACTGGTTCGACAGCTGCTCGCGCTGGAAGAAGTCGAGGCCGAGCGCGACGCGGTAGTCGAGCAGATAAGGCTCAACGAAGGACAGCGAGTAGCCACGAGCATACTGGCCGTACTGCACCGAAGCCTTGGCGAACAGGCCACGGCCGAGGAAGTTACGTTCGGAAACGCTGACTTCGCCCAGAGCACCGTCAGTGGTCGAGTAACCGCCGGAGATCGAGAAATCGCCGGTCGACTTTTCTTCCAGATCGACGACCAGGATCACACGGTCGCTCGAGGAGCCCGGCTCGGTGGTGATCTTCACGGTCTTGAAGAAGTCGAGGTTCTTCAGGCGGCGCTCGGCACGGTCCACCAGCGCACGGTTGTAGGCATCGCCCTCCGAGAGATCGAACTCACGGCGGATGACATAGTCACGCGTACGGGTGTTACCGCGCACATTGATGCGCTCGATATAGACGCGCGGACCTTCTTCGACCGAATAGCCGATCGAGACGGTGTGCTGCTCGAAGTTACGATCGCCGCGCGGACGAACCACTGCGAACGCGTAGCCGCGGCGCGACATTTCGATCTGCATTTCCTCGACCGACTTCTCCAGCGCTTCCGCGTTGTAGAGCGAGCCGACGCCGACGCGCGAGAACGAGCGCAGCGTGTTGGGATCGAAGTTCGGGATCGTGGACGAGAAGTCGACATTGGCAACGCGGTACTGCTTGCCTTCCTCGATCTTGAAGGTGACCAGGAAGCCCTTCTGCCCCGGATCGTATTCGGTCAGCGCAGCAACCACCTGCACGTCGGCAAAGCCGTTCTTCAGGTAATAGCGGCGGATCAGGTCGCGATCGGCCTCGACGCGATCCGGATCGTAGATGTCGCCCGAACCGAGGAACGAGAGGAAGTTCGACTCGCGGGTCTTGATCACGTCCTTGAGGCGATAGGACGAGTAATAGTTATTGCCGATGAATTCGATCGACTTCACGCCGGTCTTCGCGCCCTCATTGATCGTGAAGATCAGGTCGACGCGGTTGTTCGGCTGCTCGATGATTTCCGGCACGACACTGACGTCGTAGCGACCGGAACGGCGATAGATTTCCGAGATGCGCTGGGCATCGGACTGCACCATCGGGCGCGACAGGGTGCCACGCGCCTTCGACTGCACTTCAGCGTTGAGCTGATCGTCCTTGACCTTCTTGTTGCCCTCGAAGGCAACGCGGCCAATCACCGGGTTCTCGACCACGCTGACGACCAGACGACCACCGGCCTGATTGATCTTCACGTCCTGGAACAGGCCAGTTT
Source organism: Pseudomonadota bacterium (assembly GCA_023449855.1). Taxonomy (GTDB): domain Bacteria; phylum Pseudomonadota; class Alphaproteobacteria; order Rhizobiales; family Xanthobacteraceae; genus Tardiphaga. The sequence continues at coordinate 26,705 of JAEXHR010000323.1, forward strand.
CGATCAGCGACTTGAGACCATCGTCGATGGAGCCCTGATCGAGACGACCGCTCGGACCCGGACGGAAATAGGAGCGGATGGTTTCGACGTCGACGCGACGGTTGCCTTCAACGGCAATCGATGCGGCGGTCTGCGCCATGGCTGTGGAAGGAACAAGCGTTGCTGTCACCGAAGCGGCGACCGGCATGGCAACCATGATCGAAGCAGCAAACAAACCGCCCCGGAAACCCCGCAATCCAAAAATCATGCGCCAAGCGCCCTTATCATTCCAGTACCGCCGGCCCGCACCCCTACGGACAGACAGAATCCCTTGAGTTGCCCAGCTTGTAGCCAATTTTACCCGAGTGGCAAACGACCATTCGCTGAAGTTTTCTAATTTCATTCCAAGACGTTGCCTTCCGGCCACGATATCCCCATCGGACATCATGACCCGGCAAGATGAAGAATGTCGTTATAGGTCGCAAAAACCATCAACATCAGCACCAAACCAAGCCCAATCCGGAACCCCATCTCCTGCGCGCGCTCGGAAAGTGGACGACCGCGCACCGCCTCCACTGCATAGAACAGCAGATGGCCGCCGTCGAGCAATGGAACCGGAAACAGGTTGAGAAGGCCGATGGAGATCGACAAAACCGCCGCCAGATGGATCAGCGCGGTCAGGCCGATGGTGGCCACCTGTCCCGAGATCTGGGCGATTCGCATCGGACCGCCGATCTGGTCGGCCGCCTCGCGGCCGGTGAACACGCCGCCGATATAGGAAAAGGTGCGGTCGACGACGAACCAGGTCTCCTTGACGCCCAGGACGAACGCCGTGGCCGGATCAACCCGCTCGGTGGTCGCCTCACCCGCCGTGGTGGCCCGGGTGATTCCGAGCACGCCGAGGCGGTGGACATTGCCGAAATTGTCCTTCACCTCACGAAGCTCCGGCGTCGCCTTGAGGTCGACGCTGGCATTGCCCCGCTTGACGGTGACGTTCAGCTGCTCGCCAGCGCTGATACCGACGATGCGCTGCATGTCGGAGAAGCTGGTGATGGCCTTGCCGTTGATGGACGCGATGACGTCGCCGGACTGGAAGCCCGCCTTTTCGGCCGCGCTGCCGGCCTGGATGCTGTCGACCTTGGCGGTCGTGCTCGGCTTGCCGAAGAACGTGAACAGCGCCGTGAAGATGACGATGGCCAGCAGGAAATTCGCGATCGGCCCGGCAGCCACGATGGCGGCGCGCTGGCCGACGCGCTTGTGGTGGAAAGCATCCTTGCGCTCGGACGCCGTCATGTTCTGAAGCGCCTCCGCCGAGGGGGTCGAGGCCTCGCTCTCGTCGCCGAAGAACTTGACGTAGCCTCCGAGCGGAATCGCGGAAATCCGCCAGCGGGTGCCGTGGCGGTCGTTGAAGCCGACGATCTCCGGCCCAAAGCCCAGCGAGAAGGTCAGAACCTTAACGCCGTTCCAACGGGCGACCAGAAAATGGCCGAGCTCGTGAAAGAACACGACGATGGTCAGGACGAACAGGAACGGCACGACATAGCCGATCAGGCCGTGGCCCAATTGACCGATACCGTTCTGAAAAAAGTCAATCATCCCAATCCCCTATACGAAGCCACGCAGCCTCGCCCCTAAACCCCTACGAAACCTTTGCGGCAATTTCAGGCAAGAGGTTTGCCGCCAGTTTTCGCGCTTTATGGTCAACGGAAATCGCATCATCCGCCGATGACAGCGGCGCCAGGTTACCGGCGCGCACCCATTCGTTCATGGTGGTTTCAACCAGCCGGGCGATGGCGCCGAAACGGATCTTGCCGGCGATGAAGGCGGCGACGGCGATCTCGTTGGCCGCGTTGTAGACTGTCGTGGCGCCGCTGCCGGTGCGCAGCGCGTCATAGGCCAGCTTGAGGCCGGGGAAGCGTGCATAATCGGGCGCCTCGAAGGTGAGCGAGCCGATCTTGGCAAGATCGAGCGGCGCCGCCCTGCCCTTGCTGATGCGGTTCGGCCAGCCCAGGCAATGAGCGATCGGGGTGCGCATGTCCGGCGTGCCGAGCTGGGCGACCACCGAGTAATCGGTGAATTCCACCATTCCATGAATGATCGACTGCGGATGCACCAGCACGTCGATCTCGTCCGGCGACAAAGCAAAAAGGTATGAGGCCTCAATCACTTCGAGGCCCTTGTTCATCATCGAGGCGGAGTCGATGGTGATCTTCTGGCCCATCGACCAGTTCGGATGCTTGAGCGCCTGCGCCAGTGTCGCCTGCTCGATATCCTCGGCCTTCCAGGTGCGGAACGGACCACCCGAGGCTGTGATGATCACGCGGGTCAGTTCGTCCCTGCTGCCGGAGGCCAGCGCCTGGAACAGCGCGTTGTGCTCGCTATCCGCCGGCAGGATGCAGGCGCCGGCCTTGGCGGCGCGGTCCATGAAGAAATCGCCGGCACAGACGAGGCATTCCTTGTTCGCCAGCGCAACCGTTGCGCCGCGATCAACGGCGGCCAGCGCCGGCTTGAGACCGGCAGCGCCCGACACGGCGGCCATCACCCAATCGGCAGGACGGGCGGCGGCCTCGGTCACGGCAGCCTCGCCTGCCCCGGTTTCGATCCCGGTACCGGCCAGTGCCGCGCGCAGCTCCTCGCCCTTGCTCTCATCGGCAACGGCAACGAAGCGGGCGTTGAATTCCCTGGCGAGCTTGACGATGCCCTCGACATTGCCATTGGCGGTCAGAGCCTCGACGCGGTAGCGCTCGGGCGCTGCGCGAATGAGATCCATGGTGCTGTCGCCGATCGAACCGGTGGCACCGAGAACTGTGACGCTGCGGACGGAGGCCTCGGCAGCTTTTTCGTTACGCAGAGGAACTGGGCTCATTCAATCACCAAACCATAAGACCGCGGCCGACGCCATCGGCGCCGCCACGCAAAAGACCGATCGCCGCGGCGGCGACCACCGCGAATACGTAACCATCGAGCCGATCCAGGAGGCCACCATGACCCGGAATGATCTGGCCGGAGTCCTTCACGCCGAAGCGGCGCTTCACGGCGGATTCGAACAGATCGCCGATCTGGGACAGCACCGTCAGCACCGCCGCCAGCACGATCAGCGGCGCCATCTTTCCGGCGCCGGAAAGCGAGAAAACCACCGCGACGAGAACGCTGAGAGCCGTACCGCCAAGCGCACCCGCCCAGGTCTTTTTGGGGCTGACGCGGGGCCAGAGCTTGGCACCGCCGATGGTGCGGCCGAAGACGTAGCCGCCGATATCCGTGACCCAGACCACGATGAAGATGAAGATCAGCGCCACAAAGCCCCATTCGGGATCGCGGCGCACCAGAACCGACGCCGTCAATGCCGCAAGTGCGTAGACAAGGCCGATCGCGATCCAGCCGGGTCGCTGACCGACGATGCTTCGCCATTCGATGAACAGGCCGACGGACACGATCGTCACGAGGCCGAGCCAAAGCCAGCCGCCCGCATAGGCCGCGCCGAGCGCCAGCGGAATTAGGACCAGCGCTGCCAGCACACGCAACACGAGATTGCGCACACCGCGATCGTCCGCCTGTTGCGGCGCACCGTCTGGGGTGATGTTCGTCACGAAGCGGTTTTCGCGACCAGACCGCCGAAGCGACGCTCTCGCGTCGCATATTCGGCAATGGCGCTTTCGAGCGCCGCCTTGTCGAAGTCCGGCCAGTGCATCGGCACGAACACGAATTCGCTATAGGCGGCCTGCCACATCAGGAAGTTGGACAGCCGCTGTTCGCCGGAGGTGCGGATGATCAAATCCGGGTCCGGGATATCCGTCGTGTCGAGATATTGATTGAGCGTCTCGGCATCGATGCTCTCGGCCGTACGCTTGCCCTCGGCAACTTCCCTCGCGAGACGCTGCGCGGCCATCGCGATCTCATGGCGCGAGCCGTAATTGAAGGCGACGACCAGCGTCAGCTTCGTGTTGTTACGGGTGAGGTCTTCCGCCTCGCGCAGGAGCGATGCGATGTCGCCTTCGAGCCCCTGCCGTTCCCCGATCACACGCACGCGCACGCCGTCGCGATGCAGCGTGGCGAGGTCGTTGCGGATGAAGCGGCGCAGCAGCCCGAACAGATCGCTGATCTCGGAGGCCGGCCGCGACCAGTTCTCCGAACTGAAGGAGAAGATGGTCAGATACCGGATGCCGAGTTCGTTGGAGGCCCGTACCACGCGGCGCAGCGCCTCGACGCCGCGGCGATGGCCTTCGGCACGCGGCAGGCCGCGCGCTGCCGCCCAGCGCCCGTTGCCGTCCATAATGATTGCGACATGCGCCGGCGAGGATCGGTCAGATCCGTCATTGGCTGGCGCGGCGGCATTCGACATCGATTGAAATCCCCGAGCGTCTGGTCCGACAGATCTATGGCCGATTTGCGGACCGAACGCTTTGTAATTGGTTTAAGCGCGTAAAATCGCGGCCTAGACCGTCATGATTTCCTTTTCCTTGGCGGCGAGCAACTGATCGACTTCACCGATCACGGCGTCGGTCGCCTTCTGCACCTCGGTATCGTGGCGCTTCTGGTCGTCCTCGGAAATCTCGTGGGCCTTTTCGAGCTTCTTGATGATGTCGAGACCATCGCGGCGCACGTGGCGGACGGCAACCTTGGCCGCTTCCGCATATTTATGCGCGATCTTGACCAGTTCCTTGCGGCGCTCTTCGTTGAGTTCCGGAACGCGCAGGCGCAGCGTGGTGCCTTCGGTCGCCGGCGAGAGGCCGAGATTGGAATCGACGATCGCCTTTTCGACGGCCTTGACCATCGACTTGTCCCACACCTGCACGGACAGCATGCGCGGCTCCGGCACGCTGATGGTGGCGACCTGGTTGAGCGGCATGGCGCTGCCATAGGCGTCGACCATGACCGGCTCGAGCATGGAGGATGCCGCGCGCCCGGTGCGCAGACCACCGAGATCGTGCTTCAGGGACGCGACAGAGCCCTGCATGCGGCGCTTCAGATCGGCGAGGTCGAATGGGGCCATGGCGGCCATGGAAGCTCTCCTTGATCACTGTCGGCGAGAGCCGCGCGCGGCCCTGCCCTCGTTGAAGTTCAACCCGCGACGATGGTGCCGCGGCCCGTACCTGTCAGAATGGCGCCGATCGAACCCGGCTCCGCGATTGAAAACACGATAATAGGCAGCGAAGCTTCGCGCGCCAGCGCAAAGGCGGTCGCGTCCATGACCTTGTAGTTGCCCTCGACCGCCTGCGAATGGCTGAGGCGCTCGAAGCGCGTGGCGGTCTTGTCCTTCTTCGGGTCGGCGCTGTAGACGCCGTCCACATTGGTCGCCTTCAGCACCGCGGCCGCGCCGATCTCGGCGCCGCGCAGAACGGCTGTGGTGTCGGTGGTGAAGAATGGATTGCCGGTGCCGCCGGCGAGCAGCACGATACGGCCTTCCGAGAGATACTTGTGTGCAGTGGCGCGGGTGAACAACTCGCAGACCTGCGGCATGACCATGGCCGACAGCGTCCGCGCCGGCACCGCCTGGCGCTCGATGGCGGCCTCCAGCGCGAGGCAGTTCATCACGGTGGCGAGCATGCCCATAGTGTCGCCGGTCGGGCGCGACACGCCGCGGGAGGAGACCTCGACACCGCGGAAGATGTTGCCGCCGCCGACGACGACAGCGATTTCGACGCCGAGCTTCTGGGCTGCAATGAGATCGCCGGCAATGCGGTCGATGGTGGTTTGATCGATGCCGAATGGCTGTCCGCCGGCGAAGGATTCGCCCGACACTTTCACGACGACGCGACGATAGAGCGGCTCAGCCATGATGCGATCGCTTCCTTTCGAGGCGGCAGCTCCCGGCAGCAATCTGCCGGGAGGTAGTTATCCGAAGCCGGAGCTTCTTACTTCTGGCCGCTGGCGGCGGCGACTTCGGCAGCGAAGTCCGAGGTGGCCTTTTCGATGCCTTCGCCGAGAGCGTAACGGACGAAGCCCTTCACAGCGATCGGCGCGCCGACCTTGCCTTCGGCTTCCTTCACCGCCTGCGCCACCGACTTGCCGGTGTCGTGGATGAAGGCCTGATCGAGCAGGCAGACTTCCTTGTAGTAGGTCTTGAGGCCGTTCTCGACGATCTTCTCGATCATCGCTTCCGGCTTGCCCTGCTGGCGATACTTGTCCGCCATCACTTCCTTCTCGCGGGCGACCACAGCCGGATCGAGACCGGTCGAATCCAGCGCCTGCGGGTTCGCCGCGGCGACATGCATGGCGATCTGCTTGCCGAGGGTGGCGAGCTCATCGGCCTTGCCGGTGGATTCCAGCGCGACAATGATGCCCATCTTGCCGAGGCCTTCGATCACGGCGTTGTGGACGTAGCTCGACACGACGCCGGCCGAGACTTCCAGCTTGGCGGCGCGGCGCAAGGTCATGTTCTCGCCGATGGTGGCGATAGCTTCGGTGATCGCGGTCTCGACATTGGCGTTGCCGATCTTGTGCGCCTTGATGGCTTCCACGTCGTCACCGACCTTCAGCGCGACCTGGGCGATCATCTTGACGAGGCCCTGGAACTGATCGTTGCGGGCTACGAAGTCGGTCTCGGAGTTCACCTCGACCACAACGCCCTTGGTGCCTTCGGTCAGCACGCCGATCAGACCTTCGGCCGCGACGCGGTCGGCCTTCTTGGCGGCCTTGGAGAGCCCCTTGGCGCGCAGCCAGTCGATCGCAGCCTGCATATCGCCATCGGTAGCGGCCAGCGCGTTCTTGCAGTCCATCATGCCGACGCCAGTGGTCTCGCGGAGATCCTTGACCATCGCTGCGGTAATCGTTGCCATCGTAGAGCCCTCTGCCTGTCGGGGTGAAACGCCGCGGCCGGTGCCGGGTTCACCACAGGAACTAACATCAAGAGAATTGTAGATACGGAACGTGCGGCCGACATGACGGC
>JAEXHR010000054.1 GCA_023449855.1 Pseudomonadota bacterium
GCTTTCGATCACCACATCGGTCGGGCCGCCGATCATGATCAGATGCTCGACATTGTCGCGCCGCACCAACACGAGGCGGCGGCGGGTATCGACAGGGGTGCTGTCGAGCACCTGCAGGCGGTTCTTCCGGCCGCGGCTGGCGCGCAGGAAGGGCAGCGGGCCGCGATTGCGAATGAAGCGCAGGACCAGCACAAGGCAGGCGAGCGCTATGCCGACGCCGGCGATCGCGACGAGCAGGCGTCCTCCATAATTTCCGACGACGTCTTCCATGCTATAGTTCTCCAGGAACCGACTGTTGCGGCGGCGGCGATTCCGGTCAAGGCGCAATTCGCGGTTACGCACCGGAAGATGGGCCGGTGGCGCGGTTCGAGGCGTCTTACCGCTGATTTTGCCGTGGTGACAGCGGCCCGTCGAGCGCCGCCGCCACAAGATGACGTAAATCTTTGTGAATAGGTGGGCGAAGGCGAGATGCTTAAGCTTTTTGCGATAGCGACAAATTGATAGATCTGGAAAGTGCTGCTGATTCCACCTGCCCGAGGCCGTCGGCGCGCAGCCAGTTGCGAGGAATTCATGACGAAAGTGCCGCCACAAGGCGACAAGAATGCGCCCCTGGTCGATCGCGACGTGCGCTCCGGCACGGCGGCGCGCATCATTCTGCTGGCGATCGTGCTGATCGGCATGTCGGTCGCTTTCGTCGTCTTCAAGCGCCAGCTCGGCAACGAGATCGTGCTCGGTCTGCTCGGCGTTCTCGCCATGGTCGGCGTGTTCTTCCTGGTGTCGTCGGTCATCGGCTTCATCGAGGTGATGCCGCAGCGTCAGTCGGACGGGCTTGGCAAATCCTTCCTCGACAGCCATCCGGACGGCACGCTGATCACCGACGAGCGCGGCCGAGTCGTCTATGCCAATGCCTCCTATGGCGTGCTGACCGGCGCTGCCAAGCCGACAGAGGTGCAGACGCTGGAAACCCTGCTGTCGCGCCATCGCGAATCCAACGAGGCGTTGTATCGTCTCACCAATGGCCTGCGCGAAGGCCGCGACGGCCATGAGGAATTCCGCCTGATGCGGCCGCTGGGCGCGGCGAGCGCTGGCCCGGCCGCCCACTGGTATCGGTTGAAGGCGAGGCTCTTGCCGAAGACAGACGGAAAAGGCGCGCTGCATGTCTGGCAGATCACCGACATCACCATTGATCGCGACGATCAGGAGCGCTTCTTCAAGGAATTGCAGAACGCCATCGATTATCTCGACCATGCGCCCGCCGGCTTCTTCTCGGCTGGCCGCAAGGGCGAGATCGTCTATCTCAACGCCACACTGGCCGAGTGGCTGGGCATCGACCTGACCAAATTCGCGCCGGGCTCGATGAGCATCGGCGACCTCGTCGCCGGCGAGGGACTGGCGCTAATCCAGTCGGTGAAGGCCGAGCCGGGGCTGAACCGCACCGAAACCTTCAATCTCGACCTGCGCCGCTCGAACGGCCAGAGCCTGCCGGTGCAGATGGTGCATCGGGTGACCGCGTTGCGTGACGGCGCGCCGGGCGAAAGCCTGACCATCGTGCTTACTCGCCAGGGCGCTGACGATGTCGACGGCTCCGCCTCCGCCGCTTCGATGCGTTTCGCCCGCTTCTTCAATAACACGCCGATGGCCATTGCCTCGGTCGATGGTGAAGGCCGCATCCTGCGCACCAACGCACCCTTCCTGAAGATGTTTTCCAGTGTCGTCTCGCGTGACGATATCGAGCGCGGCGCGCTGCTGGAAACCATCGTTCACGATCAGGACCGCTCGCGGCTGTTGCAGGCACTCTCGGCGGCACGCGACCGCCAGGGCGATATCGCGCCCATCGACTCCCGCCATCCCAAGGATGACACGCGCCATTTCCGCTTTTATGTCAACGCCGTCATCGATCAGAACGACGACGATCCGGAAGAGGTGGCGATCGTTTATGCGGTCGAGGTGACCGAGCAGAAGGCCCTGGAAAACCAGATGGCCCAGACGCAGAAGATGAACGCGGTCGGCACGCTCGCCGGTGGCATCGCTCATGATTTCAACAATGTGCTGACGGCGATCCTGCTCTCATCCGACCATCTGCTGCTGCAGGTGCGCCCCTCGGATGCCAGCTTCGCCGACCTGATGGAAATCAAGCGCAACGCCAACCGCGCCGCCGTGCTGGTCCGGCAATTGCTCGCCTTCTCGCGCAAGCAGACGATGCGCCCGACCGTGCTCAGTCTCACCGATGTCGTCGGCGACTTGCGCATGCTGGTCGACCGGCTAATTTCCGGCACCAATGTCAAGCTGACGGTCGATTACGGCCGCGATCTCTGGCCGGTGAAGACTGACCTGTCACAGTTCGAGCAGGTGCTGATCAATCTTTGTGTCAATGCGCGCGATGCCATGCCGAATGGCGGCACGATCACGCTACGCACCCGTAACCTTCCCGCCGCCGAGGTGGCGAGCCTGAATTATCCCGAACTGCCGAATGACGATCTGGTCATGATCGAGGTCGCCGATACCGGCACCGGCATTCCGCCCGAGATCATGGACAAGATCTTCGAGCCCTTCTTTACCACCAAGGAGGTCGGCAAGGGCACCGGACTTGGACTGGCCATGGTCTATGGCATCGTCAAGCAGTCCGGCGGCTACATCCATCCGGAATCGGAAGTCGGCAAGGGCACGGTGTTCCGCATCTTCCTGCCGCGCCATGTGATCGAGGTCGCGCCTGTCATCGCCGCCAACGAGAACTTGCCGGTCGCGCCGGCTGCGACCGAAGCGGAAAAGCCCAAAAAATCCGAGCCCGTCGATCTCACCGGGAAATCCGCCGTCGTCCTCCTGGTCGAGGACGAGGAGGCGGTGCGGCGCGGCGGCAAGCGCATGCTGGAAACGCGTGGCTACAC
>JAEXHR010000042.1 GCA_023449855.1 Pseudomonadota bacterium
CCCTTTACATAGTACGTCACCACATGCCCCTTCGGACCCATCCAGAAGGACGATGTCGGCGTTACGAAAGGCAGTGGGAATTTCTCGACCGGCACCAGGGCGCGCCAGCACATGTGTCCGGTATAGCTGGCAGGCTCATCCCCCCACAGCGCGGCACGAATGGACGAGCGAACGCCGTCGGCGCCGACGACCAGATCCGCAGCATATTCACTGCCGTCCTCGAAGCAGACCACCGACCTGCCGGCGTTCTGATGCAGCGCCACGCAGTTTGCTCCAAAGGTCACGCGGTTCGGCGCTATATCCTTCGCAAGCATCGCATGCAGGTCGGCGCGGTGAACATGATAGAACTCGGCGCCGAACAGACGCGGGCAGACGTCACGCAGCGGCGTATGGAACAGCTCCGCCGCACTCTGCCAATTCCATCCCACCATGGCTTCCGGCAGAAAGCCGACAGCCGCCAGGTCGGGAGCCAGTTCGAGCGCCTCCAGCACCTTGACGGCATTGGGCGTCATCTGCACGCCGGCGCCGACTTCACCGAACGCCGCGGAGCGCTCGAACACGTGATAGTCGATGCCGAGCAGATCCAGACTGCGCGCCAGCGCCACGCCGCCAATACCGCCACCGACGATGGCTACACGAAAATCCTTTTGCATATCGTCTCCTGTGTGGGACTGGATGTGGCTCAAATATCGAGATCGAGAGTGGTTAGCCCGCGAGAGCAGCAGGCCATCATGACCTTGGAGGTTGCCCTTGCAGCGGGAGCGATGACCTGATCGCGATGATCCACGCTACCGGACAGCACGCGCACCTCACACGCACCGCAGACGCCTTCTTCGCAGGAGTAGGAAAGGTCGATGCCGGCTGCGAGACAAACGCTGAGGATGGTTTCGTCCACCCCGACATCCAACGTGCGGCCAGCGCGCGAGAGACGAATGGAAAAACTGCCAGCCGGGCCCGCCTCGACCGGAGCGGCCGAAAAGCGCTCGCGATGCACGAGATCGACCGGCCGTTTTGCGGTCAATGCATCAAACGCATCGATCATACGCGTCGGCCCGCAGCAATAGAGCGGCGTGTCAAACGGGACATCAGCGAGAATGTCGGCCAGGCGCGGCACCGCTCCAGTCGTGTGATACATCCGCACGCTGCCGTCGGTGCTTCCGGCGAGTTCAGCATGAAACAGCGTCGCCTCGGAGTGACGCGTCCAGTAGTGGAGTTGCACCGGACGGCGATCAGCGGCCAGCTTGCGATACATCGAAATGATCGGCGTGATGCCGATGCCGCCGGCGAACAGATGGTACGGCCTCGACGTCACGGCGCCGAGGGGAAACAGGTTGCGCGGCACCGAGCTTCGATAGATCTCGCCGGCGACCGACTGCCGGTGCCAGGCGCGCGAACCACCCCTGCCTTCGGCGGCTTCCTGAACTGCAATGTCGTAACTGTCCGGGCTCGACTGCGGCCACAGCAGCGAATATTGCCGCAACAGCCCCGGCGCCACCTCGAGATCGAGATGAGCTCCGGGTTCGAAAGCCGGCAGGCTTTGACCGTCGCACGAGGCAAGCCGGTAGAGATTGATCCCCGGCGCGCCATAGCGCACTTCGATCAATCGCAGCCTCAAGCCAGGTTCAGATGACGCCATAGGTAATGCCCTTGGCGCGCAGCCAGCTGCGATAGCGCTGTCCCATCAGATCGGTGCGGTGATGCAATTCGTAGCGCAACTGGGTTGGAATACGCTCCGGCCGCTGCGTCTCCACGATCTCACGATCCTGGTTGAACACCACGTCGGCACGGTCGCGCACCGTTTGCGGGTCCGGATGCGGATTGACGTTCATCGCCGCACAGACCCGCGCGATCGTCGTCTTCTCATCGACGGGCTGGCAGACAAAGAATGTCGCGAACAGATCCGACTTATCTGAAATGATGTTACCGGACTTGTCCGCATCCTGGGTGCGCTTGGAGAAGTAGGCAACCAGCGGACGGAACGTATGATAGGTGTAGAAGGCCATCAGCGGCACGCCGCGCGCGTCACCCCAGGGCTGGAAAACTTTGACTTCGGACGAACGCAGTCCGACCTCATCCTCGAAAACATCGTAGGGTTCGAGCCGGTCCGGATTGTCCATGACGCCGTTCAGGCCCGCATGGACGAAGGGGAAATGGCTCGCATCGATGAAATTCTCGATCGAGCGAAAGCCGTTCGCGGCATATTTGTAAGGTCCGCTGTGGACCTTCAGGAAGTTCGGATCGTCCCATTGCGGAAAGACCGGAATGTCGCCCGTCGGCTCGCCGAGACAGACCCAGACGAAGCCGTAACGCTCCACGGCGAGATATGGGAATGCCCGCGCTTTCTTCATCGGCGTCTCGTCGGGCGCGGCAGGCCTCCGCGTGCACCGCCCGCCCCCGTCATATTCCCAGCCGTGATAGGGACAGACGACGCGATCGTTCTTGATCCAGCCCTTCGAGAGCCGCGCGCCGCGGTGAATGCACAGGTCTTCCCAGACGTGAATTTCGCCATTGGCCGAGCGCCAGCCGATCAGATCGCGCTCAAGCAGGCGAACGGGCTGGATCTTGTCCGGAACGAAGTCGGACGAATAGCCGACCACATGCCAATCATTGAGCAGGACCGGATCCTGGCAACCGTCGTCCGCGGTGATCGGCTTATGGGCCGACAGGGTCGTGACTGACATTCGAACTCCTTCATCCCTGGTCTGAGGCATCGACTAATTAGCCAGCCATATAATTATTTTGTTGGCCGACTATATAATTTGGAGTAGCAATCCTCGTGCCAGATTGAGAAAAGGCAAGAAATGGCGGCAACATCGGAATATGCCGCCAGATGAATACCGCCGACGCCATTTCCAGCAATGTCGTTGCATCGATTCTAAGCGCGGGCCTGCTCGAAATGCGGCCACGGCATAAAGGCGAGAAAGTCAGATGAACCGCATTTCAGGCCGTCGCGGCGTTTCATCCGCAGAGCCTCCCGTCAAGCGCCCCGGGCGCCCGGAGGGCGGCAATGGCACGATGCGTGCTGGAATCCTGGATGCCGCCGAAGTGGTGTTTGCCAATCAAGGCTATGCAGGAACGACACTGCGCGAGATTTCCGAACTCGCCGGCGTCACCCAGGCACTCATCACCTATTACTTCGGCTCCAAGTTCGGGCTTTTCAGCGAGACCTTTCTCCGGCGTGCGACGGTCATCGCGGAAACGCGTGTCGAAAGCCTGGCCAGATTGCGGTCCGAAGGCAAAGCCGGAGACATCGGCGCCATCATCGAGGCATTCCTGCGCCCGGTGCTTGATTTGCGTGCAACGACGCAAGGCCCGGCCTTCCTGCGACTGCATGCCCGTCTGCACACCGAACCGCCAAACCTGTCCTACGACTTGCGCAAGACAGCCTATGACGAGTCGACGCATCTTTATATCGAGGCTCTGCATCAGGCGCTGCCGCATCTGTCGCGCTTCGATGTCCACTGGCGGATGACGCTGATGATCGGCACATATCTCTATGCACTGTCGGACACCAACCGCATGGAAGACATGGTGCCGGATTCCTATAATCCCAAGGACGAAATCAGGCTGATGGCCGAGACGGTCGCCTTCATCACCGGCGGCATATGCCGCGACGCGCCGATGAAAAAAGCGCCGGATAAAACCGTCAAGAAAAGCAAGAAGCGCAAGCCCTAGCGCGGACAGTACATCTCGGACATCTCAGCCTCGTCGATGCGAACGCCGCCGACCTCTCCGAGAATGCGCGCGCATCGGTGTCGTCCGCTGATGCGGCCTGCAAGCGAATGACATCGGTTCCGCCGGGTCTTTTGCTGACAGAGCAGGAGACCCGGCGGATTTGGCTTATTCGAGCGGACGCCCCTTGGTTTCCACGTCCATCAGATTGACGCAGCCGGCGGCGAGAACGAGGAAGCCGGAGATCGCAACCAATGCCAGCGTGAAGTTGGTGGTCATGAGCGGCGCCACCACCGACGGTGCCAGCAAGCCACCGGCCCGCGCCATCGCGCCTGCCGATCCCATGCCACTTGCGCGCAGACGGGTCGGATAGACCTCAGGCGTGAAAGCGTAGACGCCAGCCCAGGTGCCGAGCAGAGCGAAGCTCATCAGCAGCGTCGTGCCGACAACCACCACGCTCGACGACGTACCCAAGCCGTAGATCAGACATCCGAGCGCGCTGAGCAGCAGGAAGCCCACCAGCGTCGGCTTGCGCCCCCAACGTTCGACGCCATAAGCGGCAAGTGCAAAGCCAGGAATCTGCACCAGCGCGATCAGGATCAGGAAGTACTGGCCGCGCATGAAGCCGTAGCCTTCTGCCGACAGGCGGACCGGCAGATAGACGAACACGCCGTAATACGAGATCGAGATGGCGAACCATGCGATCAGCAGCAGGATCGAGCGACGGCGAAGCTCGGGCGAGAACAGTGCGAAGACCGACTGCGACTTCTGCTCTTCCGGCTTGAGATGGCCGATCTCGACATTGTTGCCATTGCCGCGCGCGATGCGCTGGATGACTTCACGTGCTTTCTCCGATCGCCCGGTTCGATTGAGATACATGGGCGATTCCGGCACGTAGAACCGAACCAGGATGCCGATCAGCGCCGGCACACCCGTCACGAAGAAAATCGTGCGCCACGCGTCGCCGCCTTGCGATCCGGCAAACAGCGCGATGATCGCGAGCGCCACGGTGCCGACGGCCCAGAACGACTCCAGCCAGACCAGCCAACGACCACGACGATCCGACGGCAGGAATTCGGCCATCATCGCGTAATCCACCGGCAAGGTGCCGCCAACGCCGATGCCCGTCAGCAGGCGCGCCACCAGCAACCATTCGAAGCTCGGCGAGAAAGCCGAAGCAACGCCGAAGGCCGCATCGATCAAAACCGCGGTAAGCAGGACCGGGCGACGGCCATAACGATCCGCCATACGACCGAATACGAAGGCGCCGATGAGCATGCCGACGAAGAACATCGTTCCCGTCTGCAGCGCCTGCGGAATGGTGATGCCGAAGCTCTTGGCGATCGACGGCGCGCTGAAGCCGATGGCCAGCACCTGCATGGCGTCGGCCGCCCAGACCAGCGCGAAAATCACGAACAGCTTGCGTTGAAACCAGCCGACGCCCGCCTGGCGGATGCCCTCTTCGATAGTGATCAATGGTTGAGACACGGTGTTTCCCTCTATGTAAGATAATTTACGAACCACAAGGCAATCAGAGATCGTTCCGGCGGACGGATTTCTCCCCGCAAGTCGGTAGGTCAGGACTATTGCAGCGGTTTCGGCCGCCCTCGGCCCTGCACGCCGGATCGCATCCGGCATGCAGGCCTATGGATCAGGTCAGCGCGCGACCTGCATTTCCTTCACGGCGATGTCGCCGTTGAGCACGATCGGCTCGTCATCGAGGAAGAGCGAGCAGCCACGCAGGGGAATGTCGAGGTGGCAGGCAGTGTCGTTGGGGCCGCCGAGCTCGTTGTTCGGGCCGGTCGAGAACATCACATTGCCGTAGAACGAACGCGGCTCCATGCCCATGCCGCCGGGGAATTCACCGGGCACCATCGCGTGCCACTTGGCATTCTGATTGAGGCCCCACCCGACATGGCTCATGCCCATGCCGCGCGGATCGTTGAAGGCGGCCATGTAGGACTTCACCAGTTCCGCCTCGAGCCCGCCGCGGATGTCGGTGACCCAGCCCTTTTCGATCGTGTAGGTGATCGGCTCGCGTACATAAATGTTCTGCGGCAGCAGGATGTCGCCCGGTCCCACCACGAATGTGCCGTCGACACCGTCATCGTCGCCGCCGGTGAAGACGAAACCCGACGGCCAGTGATCCCAGCGACCCGGCGTGTCGGTGCAGGCATATTCGGCGATCGTCGGATAGGTATTGAGCTTATAGGTGACGTCGGTGCCGTGCGGCGAGGTGATGCGCATCACCTTTGCCTTGGCGAGAAGCTCCGCACCGATCTCGACGCGCTCGCGCAGCTCCTTGGTCGGCAGCATGCGTGCCAGCAATTCCGGCGGCTCCACCGCAGTCAGGATGCGCGTGCCGGAGGCCTGGATCGCCATCTGCTCGGGGCTGAAGAGAAGGAAGATGCAATCGATCAGCATGTCGCAGGCCTTAAGCGCCTCGACGGCTTCCGGCATCGAGGCGAGACCAGTCTGACCGACGGCCCAGGCGCCGACCGGCGGCACCGCTGGCAAACGCATGTGATACATCTTGGCGCCGAGGCGCTGACCGGCCGCCATGAATGCATCGGCATAGTCCAGGCGATCATTGCCCTGGGTCAGGACGATGAGCTTTTCACCCTCGTGAACACCCGACATCTTGAGCTGATGCAGGCAGATTTCCGTGAAACTGAACTGATCCATTCTCTTCCCTCACTTTGATGGGCTCGAGGACCCGGAGATTGACGCCTTGATTAACTGGTGGCGGCTTCGGTTAGACGTGTCACGGCCTCTGGCAGACCGATGACGTCGCCATATTTCGCGTCGATATCGAACAGATTCGCCTCATGCGGCTCGCTGTGGCGATCGCCCACACAGTCCCGCACCACAATGGTGCGGAAACCGTATTGAACGGCATCGACCGCAGTGGCGCGGATGCAGCCGCTGGTCGAGCAACCGGCAAGTACAACAGTGTCGATACCCTGTGCATGCAGTGTCGGTGCAAGACTGGTGCCGAAAAATGCGCTCGCATATTGCTTGGTGATGACGAGTTCGCCCGCCTTCGGCTCGACGCCTTCGCAGAACTCGGCAAGCGGATTGCCAGCCACCATCGCGGCCATGACCGGTGATTTTTTCACCCAGATCCCGCCATCTGCGGCATCCTTCGCGAAATACAGGATGTTGGTGTGAATGACCGGCACGCCGCTACGGCGAGCCGCGTCCAGAAGCGCGGGCGTTTGGGCGACGGCCTCGACAACGCCCGGCGCGAAAAGCGGCGCGCCCGGCGTGGTATAGGCCTTCATGAAATCGACGACGATGACAGCGGGACGCTTGCCGAAGCCGATGCGATTGCCCCAGACGCCCTCGTAATTCTGCGACGCGGTCTCGGTCATTGGTGCGTCCCTCAGTAAGCGCCGGAGAGCAGGCAACCGGCGCCGGGAACGACCGGCTCCAGATCGAGTGCCTTCAGCATCTGATAGGTGGTGGCAACGGCAGCCGTCAGCGTCGGCTTGCCGGTCATGGCTTCGACCTTCGCCACGCTGGCCAGCGACGGCATCTGCACGCAAGCCGACAGCACGATCGCATCGACACCCGACGTATCGAGTTCGGACACGATCCCGGGCAGCTTGGCCGGATCATGCGCAGCGACCTTCAGATTGTCGGAGATCTCGAGCGCACGATGCGTCACCACGGTGATGCCCTCGGCTTCGATATAGTCGATCACCATCTTGGTCAGCGGCTTCATATAGGGAGCCACCACGGCGATGCGCTTGGCGCCGATCACGCCCAGCGCTTCGACCAGCGCGCCGGCACTGGTGACCACCGGCGCGGGCGCGCCATTCTCGGCCGTCACCTTCTGCAGGCGCGCCTGGCTTTCACGGTGATAGCCGTGGCCCATCGACATGATGGCGACGAGGCAGGCATAGCCGAGCACGTCGACGCGAGCATCGGACAACTCCAGTGCGCAACGGTCGGACTGCGCGTCCATCGCCGCGAGTTCTTCCTTGGTCACATGCTTCATGCGCATGCGTGCCGAATGGAACGTGAAGCGTTCGGGACGGATGAGCTGGCGAGCGGTCAGCATCGCGGGAATCTCGGTCTCCATCGTGATGTTGGAGCTCGGAACGATCTGGCCGATGCGGTACGTCTTGAAGGTCATCAGGATGTCTTTCGAAGAGAAGTGCCAAGGATGCTGTCGACGGCGCCGATAAAGCCCGGGAAATCATCCCAGGGGATCATGTGGCCGGCATCCGGAACGTGAACGATCTGAAGCTTGTCGTTGAGCGACGACAGTTCGGCGATATCCTCGGACTGGATCACGCCGCCCTTCCCCGCCACCATCAGCGCGGCCGGCAGCTTGAGGCCGGGCACGTCATCGTGGAACGAGGTGTCGTGAAAGTCATTGAAGGCTTTCACGATCGCAGGCTCGAAGCAGGTGTGCAGCCACTCGGCGCGCAGCGCGAGCTGCTCGTCGGTCCAGGTCGGACAGAAAGCGCGCATGGCTTCGGCATCCATGCCCACAATCGCCTGTCGGATCGAGTCCGTGTACCACGGCAGCTTCGAGGGATAGGCGCGGCGGCCCGGACCGGAGACCGGCGGATCGACGAGAATCAGCCGTGCCATGCGGTTTGGCTTTTTGCCCGCCGCACGCGCGGCGACGCGCGCGCCCATCGAGTGACCGAGGACAATGACATTGTCCAGGCGCAGCGCATCGAGCAGACCGACGAGATCTTCGGCCATCGCATCGACGCCGTAGTCGAGCTCGGGGCCGGACGATGACAACCCGCGACCGCGCACATCGACAACATAGGTGTCAAATTGCTTGGCCAGCGCTTCCGCCACGAATTCCCAGGTGATTGCCGGGCTGGTGATGCCCGGAATGATCACCAGCGGCCGGCCGCTATGGCCATAGCGCAGGACGTGCTGGCGGATGCCATTGGCGGCAACGTTGAAACCGGATCGAGGCAGCGCGCTCATGCAGCCACCTCGCCGCGGAGCGGGTGCTCGAAAATGTCGTAGCCGAACACCCAGGCCGGATCTTCCTGCGTGCGCAGCCAGGTATTTGCGTTCGACACCGACTGAACCCGCGATGCGCGCTCACGACGATTGGTCTCGTAGAGCTTGAAGGCGGTGCCGAAATCCGACAAGCCGGTTTCCTCGAGGCAGCGCGCCAGCATTGCGCCGTCCTCGATCGCCATCGCAGCGCCCTGCGCCATATGCGGCTTCATCGGATGGCAGGCGTCACCGAGCAGCACGATGCGGCCATTGCTCCAGGTCGGCAGCGGATCGCGATAGAACAGCGGCCACTTGGTGATGTCTTCCGCGACGTCGATCAGTGCCTGGACCTCCGGGTGATACCCTTCGAAGTCCTTCTTCATGTCCTCACGGCTGCAGGGCACGAATGCGGTGTCATATTCCCACTTCGGATGCGGCACACCGGACACGAAGTAATATTCGTCGCGTGCGTCAGTGGTGTAGTAGACCATCATATGACGGTCTGCGGTCCACCACTTCACGCAAGGCTCGAACGGGAACGAATACTTCTTCAGCGCATCACCGCGGATGAGCGCGCGATGCCCGATCCAGCCGGTGTCCTTGGGACGCTCGGCACCGAACATATGCTCGCGAAGCTTGGAGTTGATGCCGTCGGCGCCGATCACGATGTCCGCACGATGACGGGTGCCATCTTCAAAAACCAGATCGACACCAGCGCCATCGTCATGGCATTCGACCAGCTTCTTGTTGTAGTGCAGGCGTGCATTGCCGAGCGCCGCGATCTGGAACTCGTGCAGGTCGCCGCGATGGATGGTCACGTAAGGCGCGCCATATTCCTTCACCGCGAATTCGCCGAGCTTGATCCGGGACATGTAGTCGCCGGAGTTGCCATCGCGGCTGAACCAGAAGTCGGGCTTGGAGCCCTTGTTGGCGACCGCGTCCTCGATCCCCATCCGGCGGAAGATCTTCATGACGTTCGGCCCCATATGGATGCCGGCGCCGAGGCGCGAGAATTCCGGCGCCTGCTCGAACACATCGACCTGGAAACCGGCCTTCTGCAGGAGCACCGCCGCGCAGGCGCCTCCCAGACCAGCTCCGACAATTGCAATGCGAGGGGTGTTGGACATTGGTGGCTTCGCTCCGGTGTTGATCAGTGAGACTGACCAATATCAATTTTTTGTAGCGTACACACTCTTTCTTCCGACACGCAATACACCCTTCGCACACTTTTTATGCTGCACCTGCGTAAAAAACTGCCGTATCGCAACATTTTAGCGCAGCTTTGGAGCACACCCCATCAATTGACAATTGTCGTTCGGCATCAATAAATAGCGCACACGCTATATGTAATTCGGACGTGAGGTCTGCCGGCGAAGAAGGCGATGCGGCGCGATAATCCGGAACTCGGATTGTCGATGTCCGCCAGGATGACGTCGGACGGCTCAAATTTTTGGACGCGCCAAAATGAGGCTTGCATCATGGCATGCCGGCACCTTAGCCACTCCATATCCATCCGAAAACGATGGCGAGCATGAGAGGCTGAACCGCAATGCAAGAACCCACGCCGGATCGCAATGCCAGCGAGCGGGATTCAGCTTACGTCTTTTCCGACCAGATCGGCTTTCTTCTGCGCCGGGCCTATCAGCGTCATCTGGCGATCTTCCAGGCCAATACGGGCGATTCCGAACTGACCAGCGTGCAGTTTTCGACGCTATGCGCGCTGCGCGACAATGGCCCGCAATCCCAGGGCGAGCTGGTGAAAGCGACGGGCGTCGATCAGGCAACGATCCGCGGCATCATCGAGCGCCTGAAAGCGCGTCGTCTGGTATCGCTGGCGAAAGACTCGGTAGATGGCCGGAAGGTCATCGTCGCATTGACCCCCTCGGGCGCGGACATGCTGGAACGCATGATCCCGCGCGCTGCAGAAATCACCGAGCTGACTTTCGGATCGCTCAATCCCGGCGAGCGTATGGCGCTGGTCTTCACTTTGCGGCAGATGCTGCAGGAATAACCGACAGCCAGGACAAGCGATCTGCGCCGGCCGATGTTTCGGAATCAACATGCTGAACGGCGCGGTCGAAATCAACCTCACCATCAATGGTGCCGATGCGCGGATCACGGCGGAGCCGGAGACGCCGCTGCTCTATATCCTTCGCAACGATCTTTGCCTCAATGGCCCCAAATATGGCTGCGGGCTGGGCGAATGCGGCGCCTGCGCCGTCCTGATCGACGATCACGCGGCGCGATCATGCGCCGTTCCGGTCGGTGCTCTTTCGGGTAAATCGGTCACCACCCTCGAAGGGCTTGGCACCAGCGCGTCCCCTCACCCGGTTCAGGCCGCCTTCATCGAAAACCAGGCCGCCCAGTGCGGCTACTGCCTCAACGGCATGATCATCGCGATCGTCGCTTTGTTGAAGCGAACCTCGTCGCCAAGCGAGGAAGACATCCGCGGCGCGCTTCGTCATCATTTGTGCCGCTGCGGCACGCATATGGAGATCCTGGCGGCTGCGCGCTCGGCTGCGGCGATCTACAGAGACAAAACGCAAAGCGTCCGAGAGGATCTCAAGTGAGCGCTCCGCAAGATCGGCCAGCCATCGAATATTGGTCGGATGGCGACGTCCTGCTCGTCTATGGCGAGACCGCCGGTGTCAAAGAGCTGTATATTGCCGTCTATCCCGATGGATCCGTTACAGCCTTCAACGGTCACGTCGATCTCGGAACGGGCATTCGAACCTCGCTGGCCCAGATCGTTGCGGAGGAGCTCAACGTTCCATTCGACAACGTCACGATGGTTCTCGGCTCGACGGCTGTCGCACCGAACCAGGGCGCAACGATCGCGAGCGAAACAATCCAGATTACGGCCGTTCCGCTCCGTCAGGCCGCGGCCACCGCGCGCGAATTCCTGTACGCGCAGGCGGCAGATCGCCTCGGCACACAGCCGGGCGTATTGCAGCTCACCAAGGACGGCGCCTTCCGTCTCGATCCGGCCAAGGGCCCGAACGCGGAGAGCGCGAACCTGTTCGTAGCTCTCGCCGATCTGATCAAGGGCCGCGCGCTGCGCCTGCCGCTGGACCCCGATGCGAAGCTCAAGCCGACCGAAGACTATACAATCGTGGGCCACAGACAGGCCCGCACCGACATTCCGCAGAAAGCCACCGGCGACTTCCACTATGTGCATGACGTTCGCGTGCCCGGAATGGCCCACGGCCGCGTGGTGCGTCCTCCCTATACGGGCTTCGATGCTGGTCCTCATGTCGGGAATAGCCTGATCAGCGTCGACGAATCTTCTGTGGCAGGAATTCCCGGCCTGATCGGCGTCGTCGTGCTCGGCGATTTCGTCGGTGTCGTCGCCGAGCGCGAGGAATACGCGATCCGTGCGATGAAGGCACTGAAGGTGGTGTGGCGGGCGCCGCCCATCATTCCAGATCTCAATGCGCCGGAAGAGCCGCTGCGCAACAATCGCTCCACGACACGCGTCCTGACCGACAAGGGCGACGTCGAGACAACGTTGAAAGGCTCCGCATCGTCGTTCGAGCGGTCCTATGTCTGGCCTTATCAGATGCACGGCTCGATCGGCCCGTCCTGTGCGGTCGCGGATTGGCAGGACGATCATCTGATCGTCTGGTCCGGCACGCAGAATCCGTTTCCGGTGCGCGCCGATCTCGCCAAGCTGATGGACATGCCCGAAGACAGCATCGTCGTCGAACGGCAGGAAGCCGCCGGATGCTATGGCCGCAACTGCGCGGACGACGTAACGCTCGATGCTGCGCTGCTGTCGCGCGCGGTGAAGCGGCCGGTGCGCGTGCAGCTCACGCGCGAACAGGAACATGCGTGGGAGCCGAAAGGCGCGGCTCAGGTCATCGATGTCCGCGGCGCCCTCGACGATGAAGGCGGCCCTGCCGCCTACGATTTCGAGACGCGATATCCATCGAACCTGGCGCCGAGCCTGCCACTGATCCTCACTGGCAAGGCGCCGCCGATTGCCGATGTCGCGGAGATGGGCGATCGCACCGCGATTCCGCCCTACATGATCTCGAACATGCGCGTGCGGGTGCACGACATGCCGCCGATCGCGCGCGCATCGTGGTTTCGCGGCGTGTCGGCGATGCCGAACTCCTTCGCCCATGAATCGTTCATCGACGAACTCGCCGTCGCAGCAGAAGTCGATCCGATCGAATACCGGCTGCGTTATCTCACCGATCCGCGTGCCATCGATCTGGTCAAGGCCGTCGCCGAGCGCGCCGCTTGGAAACCTCATACCGGCCCGTTCTCGCATGGCTCCAGCGGCGACATCCTTTACGGACGCGGCTTCGCCTATGCGGTCTATATCCACGGCAAGTTTCCGGGCAAGGCCGCGGCCTGGGCAGCCTGGGTCGCCGATGTCGCCGTCAACAAGCGCACGGGCGAGATTGCCGTCACGCGCGTCGTCTGTGGTCAGGACACCGGTCAGGTCATCAACCCCGACGGGGTGAAGCACCAGATCCACGGCAACATCATTCAGTCGACGAGCCGTGTGCTGAAGGAAGAGGTGCAGTTCTCGCAGACCGGCGTCGCCAGTCTCGAATGGGGTGCCTATCCGATCCTGAAATTTCCGGATGTGCCGGACATCGACGTCCTGCTCGTGCCGCGCCAGGACGAAGAGCCGCTCGGCGCCGGCGAATCCGCGTCAGTGCCCAGCGCCGCCGCCATCACCAATGCGATCTTCGATGCCACCGGCGTCCGCTTCCGCGAATTGCCGCTGACACCGGAGAAAGTGCGCGCCGCGCTCAACCCGCTGCCGTCACCCGAAATCGCAGAACCGCCTGTAGCCGCGCCCAACCGGCGATGGATGTGGCCGCTCGCCGGCGCATTCGCCGGCGCACTGGCGACCGGCGCTGCCATCCTGCCATGGGCGTCAGCCATCTCGCCGATTGCGCGACCGGCAGCCGACATCTATTCGGCGGCGACGATCGAACGCGGCCGTCTCGCCGCGGCCATCGGCGCCTGCAATGTCTGCCATGTCGGCAATGACGGCACGCCGTTCGCCGGCGGGCGGGCGCTCGAGACGCCGTTCGGAACGGTCTATGCCAGCAACATCACGCCGGACAGCGCAACCGGTATCGGCGGCTGGAGCTATCCGGCGTTCGAACGCGCCATGCGACAGGGCGTATCGCGCGACGGCCATCACCTCTATCCCGCGCATCCCTACACATCCTTCGCCAAGACCAGCGAAACGGATCTGCAGGCGCTCTACGCATTCTTGATGACGCAAACCGCATCCAATGCCGTCACGCCGCGCACCGAGCTGAAATTCCCGTTCAACATCCGCTCATTGATGGCCGGCTGGAACGCCCTGTTCCTGTCGAGTTCGCCGGCACCGGCCGATGCGAGCCGTTCGCCGGAATGGAATCGCGGCGCCGAACTGGTCGAAGGACTGGGCCATTGCTCGGCATGTCATTCGCCGCGCAATGCCGTTGGCGCCGAAGCAAAAGGCCCCGCACATCTCGCCGGCGGCTTTGCCGATGGCTGGGACGCCCATGCGCTGACCACGGCATCGCTGTCGCCGATCGGCTGGACCGAGCAGGCGTTCTACGACTATCTGCGCACGGGCCGCTCCCATGAACATGGTGCTGCCGCCGGTCCAATGGCGCATGTGATCGAGTCGCTGCAGCCGCTTCCGGATGCAGATATCCGCGCGATGGCGACCTATCTGGCCAGCTTCAACGAAACGGCCGCCGCATCAACGAGCCCGGAAGCCGTCATTGCTGCTTCCGACAAGGCTGCGCTGGATGCGAGCCTCCGCGAGCCGGTCGGCGCGCGGGTGTTCGAAGGCGCATGTGCGGCCTGTCATGGCGGCGATAACCGGATCGCGTCGCTGGCGCTCAACACCAATCTCCACGCCGCCACACCTGCGAATGTGATCTCAGCCATTCATCAGGGCATTCCGCTTCCCGTCGGCACCCGCGACGAAACCATGGCGATGCCGGCTTTTGGAGGATCGCTCCACAGCGACACCACCGCCGCTCTCGTGCGCTATCTGCGGGCGCGTTTCGCCCCCGACAAAGCCCCCTGGCAGAACGTCGAGCAAGCCGTCGCCGCGGGGCAGTCAGCGCCCGTTCAACATGGTGCTGCGAAAGCCCACTGAATGACGAACCATGCACGCGCGGGCAGCGCTGGCCATCTCCAGCAGATGGGACGGCCAACGCCGGCGTAGCGCCATGCTTGATGCTGCGGGGCTTGGCCGAAGGATCGTGCGGGCATTCGAATGGAACGTGCTCCCGAGCCATCGAACGTGACCGCAACCCGGTGCGACACCGGTCTCCCGGAGGCTCAAGGAAATCCATATTTTGCTGGTTTTCGGCCTTCTGAGCCACTGGCGGAGAGAGAGGGATTCGAACCCTCGAAACGGTTTCCCGTTTACACGCGTTCCAGGCGTGCGCCTTCAACCACTCGGCC
>JAEXHR010000044.1 GCA_023449855.1 Pseudomonadota bacterium
CTTCCTCGCTCGGCGCCGGATGCACGGCGCCCGGCGCGATCAGCGCGACAAGGCCGATATCGCTGCCGCTGCCGACACGTTGCAGCACCATGCGACCGAAGCCGATCGGCGTTTCCGCGCGGCCATCCTTCAGCGCGTGATCGCGCGCCGCATTGAGACCGGCATCGGTGAGATTGCGGAAGCCGAGCAGCGCCCGCGCCGTCTCGCTGGCGCCGACGAACAGGCCGTCGCGCGCGAAGGCGGCAATCGGCGTGTCGATGCCATCCGTGAGGTTCTGAAGTCGTTCCACCAGCGGCATGCCGCGGCCGGGGATTGAGTCCGCAGCGATAATGAGCAGGCCGGCTTCGCCATCGGCAAAGTCCAGGCGCGTGCAAGCGCAGGTCATCAGCCCGCCGAGGGCCGCACCGAAACCGCGTAGCCGTTCAAGCCGGGTGGTGTCGCTGACTTGTGTGCGACCGGCGAGCTGCGCGATCTGGCGGCGATGTGCATCGGCGGGGCCGAATTCGCGCGCGAACAGATCGGCGGCGTTGCGGGCGCCGAACAGCCTTGCGCCGACGGGATTGGCCCAGAGCACGCGCGTGCCGTCGAGCGACCACAGCCAGGCGGGCTGGGCGCTGGTGGCATGCATGGCGAGCCGTGCATCACCCACGCCCCGCAACTGACATTTCGCACTGCTCATTGGCACTTCATGGCTGAGTCGCCGGAGGTCCGCCTCGTCCGACCGGTATGATCTGCGGGGCAAACGGCAACATGCTTAACACTTCGTTAGTATCGCGCGCGGGCGCGGCGAGGTCCATGTCTGCCCGCGCTTCCCACAGGCCTAAGCGAGAACAACGTTAATTTGAGGTCGGGGTTCGTGAACGCATCGAACCAATCGCCGCAGTCGGGCATTGGATGTTGCAAAAGCATGACAAAGGTCCACGATGTCTGCGGCCATGATTTCGTCTGGCGTCATAACGGCGATGCCAAGCGTGGCTAGTCTGCGAGTGATTGACCGAGGCGGGACGTCGAAGTCGCGCCCGTGATCAGGGAGAGGGACATGACCGAGAACAAGTTCGAATTTCCAAAAGAAATGCGCGCAATGGCCGAGGCCAGCTTCGATCAGGCCCGTCAGGCCTTCGAGAAGTTCATGGCCAATGCACACTCGACCGCAGCCTCGATCGAAAATCGTGGCGAGAGCGTTCGCGCCAGCGCCAAGGATGTCAGCGCCAAGGCCATCAGCTTCGCCGAGCAGAATGTTGCGGCCTCACTCGATCACGCGCAGAAATTGCTGCACGCCAAGGATCTCGGTGACGTCATGCGCTTGCAGAGCGAATATGTGCAGAACCAGATGAAATCGCTGGCGGATCAGGCCAGCGAAATGGGCCAGATCGTCAGCCGCGCCGCCATGGACGCCACACAGTCCAAGGGTTGAGCGGCCGCAAGCCGCAATGCCCCCGGTTGCTGACGTGAAACTGGGCAATTTTGGTATCTAATTACAATTATTGATTGAGCGCGCAGTCGTTCCATGACGATTGCGCGTTCTTTTTTGACCGCGTATGCAATATTGCATCGCAATATTCTATTGCATTGCACAAATCCGACATGATATTGCTGTAACTACGTTCAGACGCCGCCCAGATTTGAGGCGGCAGACGATGCTTCCCGCTGGTCGATCCTCGGCAACGATGCCGTTTTTGCGATCCGCGGTCTGTAACTTCACCTCAATGTTGTTTGCTAGAAGGATGCACGTTATGGCCGACCAGACCGATCCGTTCTCCTCTTCCGTCATTCCGTTCCAGCTGCCGGAGCAGATGCGCGCTTTCGCCGAAAAGGGCGTCAGCCAGGCTCGTGAAGGCTACGCCAAGCTGAAGGACGCGGCAGAGACCCACAACAGCACCGTGGAAGCCGTGCTCAGCACCGCCAGCAAGGGCGCTGCCGAAGTGTCGTCGACCCTGATCGACATTGCCAAGACCAACGCCAATGCCGGCTTTGATTTCGCCCATTCGCTGATCGGCGTGAAATCGCCGTCGCAGGCGCTTGAGCTGTGGTCGGGCTTTGCCAAGAGCCAGTTCGAAGCCTTCACCGGCCAGTCGAAGCAGCTCGCCGAGCTCGGCCAGAAGATCGCGGCCGACACCGCCGAGCCGATCAAGACCGGCGCCAACAAGCTGTTCCAGCCCGCCGCCTGAGGGCGAGAGGCGATTTGACCATCGAAAGCCCGGGCTTTTGGCCCGGGCTTTTGTTTTTGGCTTTTGTTTTGCCTGAGAAATTCGGTTTTCGGTGCAATCGCGGCCTTGCCAAAAAGAGGCGTTGCACCTAGTTTCCGCCCCGTTCGCCGCCCGCGCTTCGCGAGGGCCGCCGAAGGATGCAGTTGTAGCTCAGTTGGTTAGAGCGCCTGTCTGTGGAACAGGAGGTCGGTGGTTCGAGCCCACCCAACTGTACCAATGAAATCCCCGCTATTTTCCTCCGTTCGCCGCCAGCAGCCGATGCGTGCTGCCTTCAAGCGTTTCGGAACTTCGGCCCACCACCCCGCGTTTTCTCGAAAACGGAGGGCGGTCATGGAAACGATCGAGATCAGCAATGTCGGGATTGCGGTCATGTGCGATATCGCGCGTGCCGCCGTATTCGACCTCGATGCCGACAAGCAGGCGGTGGTCGACGGGTTGATTGCGCAGGGCTTAGTCGCCGAAAGCGGCAAGAGCACGCCTGGCGCGAAATACAAGGTGACCGACAAGGGAGAGCGCGAACTCGATGCGCGGGGCGTCGGCGTCAACGAGGCGTGAGTTGCAGCCTCATTCAGCCGTTCGGGCAGAGCGTGGCGGCGATGCCGTCGCTGATCGCCTTGGTCCAGATCGTGTTGCCGCTTGCGCTCAGATGCACGCCGTCACTGGTCGAGCCCGCAGGCATCGGCGGCAGGGCGATGATCGGCGCGCCAGCCTCGCGGGCGATATCGGGCAACACGCCGTTATAGCCATCGATGCTTTGCTGCGTGCGATGGCCGACCTCCGGTTTACCGATTTCCAGCGGTGAGATCGCGACGACGGCGAGGCGTGACGTCATCGTCTTCAGTGCCGTCAGCAGCGCCGTGTAGTTCTTCCGATAGCTCTCGACACTATCCAGCGTCTCCGCATCGTTCATGCCGAGCGATACGACGATAAGAGCGGCCTTTTTGTCGCCGATGGCTTTCTTCAGCATGCCGTCAAGGCTGCTCGATGTGGTCGAGCCGTCGATGCCGGCATTGATCACCGGGCGCTTGCAGAGCGAGCGTGGCAGTTGCGCCTGGCGGACGATGCTGTCGCCGAGCACGATGATCGGATCTTTCGCATCCTTCAGCGCGGACTTGATCAGCAGCGGGCGTGGTGGCGCGCTGGTCTCGCCTTTCGGCCAGACGAGCCAGACGCACAGGAGCAGCGAGGCGACGATGCCGATGCGAACGCCGTTCATGCGGTTGCTGCCGTGCTTATAGGTCGTGCGATCATTGTTCCGGAAACCGTTTCTGGAGCGGGCCGGTCAGCAGAAACTACAGGTGCGCCGTGAAGACAAGTGCGGCCGCTGCGGCATTCGCGTCACAGGTGGAGGGCGACTTGCCAAGTCCGCGCCGGTCACCGACACTTCCGGGACAATCATCAGGGAGGGGGCGATGTCGGTGAGCACGAAGGCGGCACTGTTCGTGGCAGTGCTGATGGCAGGCTGCGGTGCAGCACATGCGCAGGACTATACGGCCGATCAACAGGCACTGTGCACCGGTGATGCCTTCAGGCTGTGTAGTTCCGCCATTCCCGACGTCGATCGCGTCACGGCCTGCATGGTGCGGAAACAGGCCCAGTTGAGCCCCGGCTGCGCACAGTTCTTCCGGCCCGTGCCGGCCAGCACGCGCAAGCCTTCGGCGAAGTCACGCAAGGTCAGGGCGGTAAAACGTCAGGTCTGAGGCGCAGGGGCGTTGCACTTCGCCGCTGCGAGGTCGGCGCCGAATCCGTGACAAACTGACACATTGGGAGCACAAGCAGACGCTACATCTCCCTATGTTCAGGAGACGCGTTTGAACGACACCGATATCAACGACAAGACGATCGACTACAAGGCCGAGATCGACCGGCACTTCATCTGGTTCGAGACCAAGCTGCCGGCCGGGCCGGCGCGTTTCGTAAGCTGGCTGCGCAAGCCATCGTCGCGACTGGTGCGTTTTCCGCTGGCCATTCTGCTCATTATCGGCGGCATTCTGAGCTTTTTGCCCATTCTGGGGCTTTGGATGTTGCCACTCGGACTCATTCTGATCGCACAAGATGTTCCGCCGCTACAAAAGCCGGTCGCGCAATTGCTCGGATGGCTCGAGCGCAAATGGTTGGAGCGTCAGGCGGAAAAAGCCGCAAAAAGTTCACAAAGTGAGCAAGCTCCGCAAAAGCATCCCCGCGCTAAGTAACATCCGGACATGATAGCTGGCGGTGACAATGTGGCGGCAAGCGTACTAACAATGACTCATTTTTAGCCCTGTTGCGCCGCAACCTGTGACTCAAAAGCCAACATTCGAGGAAATACAGGCACATATATCCGATCGTCGGCGAAAATGAGCTTTAACGAATCAGCGGACTGATTCATTTTCGCCGCCGGGGTCAATCTGGAGGCCAACATATGAACGTCATTGTTTTCGCATCGCGTAAGGGCGGGTCAGGAAAGAGCACCCTGGCTGCTCATCTTGCAGCTCAAGTACACAAGCCGACGAAACCGTGTCTGCTCATCGACGCCGATCCGCAGGGTTCGCTCACCCTATGGCATAAGCTGCGCGGAACGAATGAACCGCCGTTGAAGGTGGCGAACCGCAGTGTTTCCGAAATCATCGCTGCCGCAAAGCGCGATGGTGTCGAATGGGTGTTCATCGATACGCCGCCGAATACGTCGGCCGTCGTCGATGACGCCATCAAGAATGCAACGATGGTGATCATTCCGGCACGTCCGGGCGTGTTCGACGTCGATGCCGTTCAAGCGACGATCCAGTCCTGCCGCGCGGCGCGCAAGCCTTATGCGGTGGTCATCAACGGCGCTCCGGCGCGCCGCGATGAATCGGAAAGCCGCATCGTGTCGCTCGCCCGCGAAGCACTCGCCAAGTTCAAGGCGCCGGTGTGGTCGGGGCAGATCACGAACCGTGCGGATCTGCTGCTTGCACTGGGCCAGGGCGAAGGTGCCCGCGAATATTCGGCGGATGGTCGCGCTGCCAGCGAGATCAGCAAGCTGTGGGCGGCGATCGAGCGTTCGATCAAGGCCATTCGCGGTCAGGCCTCGGCTTCCGGCACGATGCACAAGCAGGCGGCCTGATCGCTCCTGCTTCCTCCGACCTCCGAAAAACGCGCGAGTTCCTCGCGCGTTTTTTGGTGTGTAACGGGCTGATCAGGCAACCTTGGTGTCGATCGCGGCCACTGTCTCTTGCGGCAGGCCTTCCGTCACATGGGCGAACTGATCGATGCTCGCCGGCTTGCCGAGCAGATAGCCCTGCACTTCATCGCATTTCTCGTCGTTGAGGAACTGAAGCTCGGCTTCGGTTTCGACGCCTTCCGCCAGCACTGGCAATCCCAGGCCGCGGCCGAGGCCGACCACGGCGCGGACGATGGTCGCTGCCTGGCCGTTATTATTCACCGACTTGATGAACGAGCCGTCGATCTTGATCTTGTCGAACGGGAAGGCACGCAGATTCGACAGCGACGAATAGCCGGTGCCGAAGTCGTCCATGGCGATGCGTACGCCCAGCGCCTTGATCCGGCGCAGCGCCGAGAGCGCGCGGTTGAGATCGCGGATCAGCGCGGTCTCGGTGATTTCGAGCTCGAGACGCGATGGCGAGAGGCCGGTTTCCAGCAGGATCTGGTGCACCATAGGCACGAAATTTTCGTGATAGATCTGCACGGCCGATACGTTCACCGCGATAGTCAGCTGCTGCTTCCAGCTGGCGGCTTCCGCACATGCGGTGCGCATGACCCATTCGCCGATTTCGAGAATGGCGCCGGTATCTTCCGCGATAGGAATGAAGATCGCAGGTGACACCACGCCGCGCGTCGGATGAGTCCAGCGCAGCAGCGCCTCGAATCCAATCACGGCGCCGCGCTGCATGCCTTCCTGCGGCTGATAGACGAGCTTCATCTGACCGCCGGCAACGGCGCCGCGGAGATCGTGTTCCAGCATGCGGCGATCACGCACCGCATCGCCCATGCCGGTCTCATAGAAACGGTAGGTGGCGCGGCCGTCGGTCTTGGCGCGATACAGCGCGGTGTCCGCATGCGCCAGCACGGACTCGCGGTCGGTGGCGTCGTCGGGATAAAGCGCAATGCCGATGCTGCTGGAGACGCTGCCGAGTTCGGATGCATCGTCGCGGTCGCGCAACACTTCGAGCACGCGCTGCGCCATCTTCTCTGCTGCGGCGTTGTGCCGGATGTTGGGCATCAGGATCGCGAACTCGTCGCCGCCGAGGCGCGCCATCACCTGGCCGTCATTGAGCAGACCGCTGACATGCGCAGCAATGGTCTGCAGCACCTTGTCGCCGGCGGCGTGGCCGAACAGGTCGTTGACTTCCTTGAAGCGATCCAGGTCGAGGCACAGCACGGCGTGCTTCCGCCCAGGCTGAATGTTTACGATCTCGGTATCGATGCGATCGTTGAAGTGGCCGCGATTGGGCAGGCCGGTGAGCGCGTCGTGATGAGCGAGGAAGCGGATATGTTGCTCAGCCTCCTTGCGCGCGCGAAGGTCGCGCACGGCGATCACCTGATGCGGCCGGCCGGCGAAATCGATCTGTCGCAGGATTAGTTCGACCGGTACGGGGACGCCGTGACCCGAGCGAAGATTTGCTTCGACCGGCTGGTCGGGCCGTGCGATCAAACCGGCGTGTGGCTGGTCGTCGGGAAAGCAGGAATCGAGGGTCTCGCCGACAAAGCTCTCTGTCGAAGCGCAGGCAAGAGCGGCAAAGCTGCTATTGACCGTGACGATGGTGTCGCCATCGCAAACGATCAGGCCTTCGATGGCGGCATTGGCGAGGCCGAGCATACGATCGGCTTCCAGATCGGTGCGGCGACGGTCGCGGATGTCGAGCGCGATGCCGCCGACTGCGAGTCCGATGATGGCGAAACTGATCAGCGCCACGCCGAGCGCAAGCCAGGCGGCCGGGACGGAAAGTGGCGAGACCTCGATGCTTGGATCGGGCACGATGGTGACGGCGCTCATCGCGGTGAAATGATGACTGCAGATGGCCAGCGTCAGCAACAGCGCGCCGCCAAGGCGCCACGACACTCCGTCGCCACGCAAGGCGACAGGCAAAGCCAGCGCGCCGAGGGCGGCGCCGATCACGATGGACGAGATCACCAGCGTGACATCCCAATGCATGATCGCCTGCACTTCGAACGCCGCCATGCCGGTGTAGTGCATCGCCGCGATGCCGCCGGCCACGATGCCGCCGCCGAGAGCAGGCGCGGCGCGGAAGCTCGGGATCAGCGCGATGGAAAGACCTGCGCCGGTGAGCAGGATCGCCGCGACCAGCGAGACCGCCGTCAGCACGATGTTGTAGCCGCTCGGGATACCCGGCGTGAACGCCAGCATGGCGACGAAATGGGTGGCCCAGATGCCGAAGCCGGTCGATATCGCGGAGACACCGAGCCAGAGATATCGCATCCCGCCTTTTGCATTTCGCGCGTGGCGAAGCAGAGTGACGGCAGTAACCGATGCGATCGCGCAGATGACGGCGGCAAGGCCAACGAGACGAAGATCGTGGGCGTTGGCGATGCAGTTATAGATGGTGAGCATGAAACGCGTACCGCAGGTGGGAGCACTAAACCTGCACGCGACGCTAGATATAAGTATGTAAGGACACGTAAATACCTAAGGGCATGCTGGTCTGTCCGATGTGGGGTTCTTCTCATCTGGCGGTAAAACGATGCGTTGGAAGCCCGAAAAGCGCTTACTGTTGCGTGTCCTGTCTCGCTACACTCACCATTGCGGGTAAATCGGGTAACCTCGCGTCAACTGTGCTTGCGAACTGTCAATGCAGACGCATTGCGCTGTCATCGATCGGCCCGGTCATCTCCCCACGCAATTCCGCGATCCTGCATCACTGGTCGGGTTTTCGCCTTTGAAGTCGCATCTGGGGTGCGCAGGATTTTTTCCTCTGCTTCCCATAGCGCGGCGCGCAGCTGCATTTGCGTAGCCAGATCAATGCAAGACCGATCCCAAGCGACCATACCGCCGAGGCCAGACCGCCCGTCCGCAATCGCGCTTGAGGCGTTTTAAAAGGGAGGTCTTGATTTACCTGCGTCTCAGGTTCATATACCCCCATAGGGTATATGTCCAAGGAGGCGAGGTTACGGTGGCAGAGACAACTCACACGCATACGGGGCACGACGCGCACGCCGGTCACAAGCACGGCGGCTGCTGTTCGCACGGTCACCATCACAATGAGGCCGGGCCGGTCAAAGCAATCGATCCGGTCTGTGGCATGAGCGTAGATCCGGCGACGGCCAAGCACCGCCTGACCTATCGGGACCAGGAGTACTTCTTCTGCAGCGGACGATGCCGCGAGCGCTTCAATGCGGATCCCGAGAGTTTCCTGAAGCCGAAGGAGCCCGCACCGCCGGCGCCGGCCGGCACCATCTATACTTGCCCGATGCACCCTGAGATCCGTCAGGAAGGACCGGGCAGCTGTCCGATCTGCGGCATGGCGCTGGAGCCGGAGCAGATCTCGCTCGACGACAAGCCTGATCCTGAACTCATCGATATGACGCGTCGCTTCTGGATCGCGCTGGCGCTGACATTGCCGGTCTTCGTGCTGGAGATGGGTCCGCATCTCGGTCTGATGCAACTGGTATCGCAGACCACGTCGAACTGGATTTCATTCGTGTTGGCGACGCCGGTGGTGCTGTGGGCCGGTGCGCCGTTTTTCGAGCGTGGCTGGCGCTCGGTGGTGACGCGCAATCTCAACATGTTCACGCTGATCGCCATGGGTACCGGTGTGGCCTGGGTGTACAGCGTCGTCGCTACTTTGACGCCCGGTGTCTTCCCCGCCGCGTTCCGCGATCATCACGGCGCCGTCGCCGTATACTTCGAGGCGGCCGCGGTGATCACGGTGCTCGTGCTGCTGGGCCAGGTGCTGGAATTGCGCGCCCGCAATCAGACATCGGGTGCAATCCGCGCGCTGCTCGGTCTTGCCCCCAAGACGGCACGACGCATCGGCAAGGATGGCGACGAAGACATCTCGATCGATGCGATCGCCATCGGCGATCTCCTGCGCGTG
This sequence comes from Pseudomonadota bacterium, assembly GCA_023449855.1. Taxonomy (GTDB): domain Bacteria; phylum Pseudomonadota; class Alphaproteobacteria; order Rhizobiales; family Xanthobacteraceae; genus Tardiphaga. The sequence continues at coordinate 9,239 of JAEXHR010000044.1, forward strand.
CGGCCGGGCGAAAAGATTCCGGTCGATGGCATCGTTACCGAAGGACGCTCGTCCGTCGATGAGTCCATGGTCACCGGCGAATCCATGCCGGTGAGCAAGGCCGAAGGCGCACGCGTGATCGGCGGTACCGTCAATCAGAGCGGCGGCCTGGTGCTGCGCGCCGACAAGATCGGCCGCGATACGATGCTGTCCCGGATCGTCGACATGGTCGCCAAGGCGCAGCGCTCTCGGGCACCGATCCAGCGTCTGGCGGATCGCGTCGCCGGCTTGTTCGTGCCGGCGGTGCTGGCCGTGGCCGTGATCGCATTCATCGCCTGGGCGACATTCGGACCGGAGCCGCGGTTGACGTTTGCGCTGGTTGCGGCTGTCACCGTGCTGATCATCGCATGTCCGTGCGCGCTCGGTCTCGCAACGCCCATGTCGATCATGGTCGGCGTTGGTCGCGGCGCCCAAGCCGGCATTCTCGTGCGTGACGCGCAGGCTCTGGAACGGCTCGAGGTCATCGACACCATTGTCATCGACAAGACGGGTACGCTGACGGAAGGCAAGCCGAAGCTGGTTGGTATTACGCCTGCGAATGGGTTCAACGAAAGCGACCTCCTGCAGCTTGCTGCAAGTATCGAACGTTCCAGCGAGCATCCGCTGGCGCAGGCGATCGTTGACGAAGCGAAGCAACGCAATGTGGTGCTGAGCGATGTCAGTGATTTCACTTCGCCGTCGGGCAAAGGCGCGTCGGGTGTCGTCAATGGCAAGCGCGTTGCGCTCGGCAATGCGATGCTGATGAGCGAGTTGCATGTGGATACGACGCGCTGCGACGATGTCGCCGAACAAGCGCGGCTGAACGGTGCGACTGCCATCTTCATTGCCGTCGATGGCAATGTCGCGGGTGTCATGGCGATTGCCGATCCCGTGAAGCCGTCGGCGCAGGAGGCTTTGAAGAAGCTGCGTGCGGGCGGCGTGCGCGTCGTCATGCTCACCGGCGACAACGCAACAACGGCGAAGGCGGTCGCGAACACGCTGGGGATCGACGAGGTCGAAGCGGGCGTGTTGCCGGAGCGCAAGAGCGACGTGGTCACGCGTTTGCGCGGTGAGGGCCGTCGGGTCGCCATGGTCGGCGATGGCGTCAACGATGCACCTGCGCTGGCTGCAGCCGATGTCGGCATCGCCATGGGTACGGGGACCGATGTCGCCATCGAGAGCGCCGGCGTGACGCTGCTGACGGGCGATCTGATGGGACTCGTGCGCGCACGCGAACTGTCGAAGGCCGTGATGAGCAATATCCGGCAGAATCTGGCCTTCGCCTTCATCTACAATGTGGCGGGCGTGCCGGTCGCAGCCGGTGTGTTGTATCCGGTTTTCGGCATCCTGCTGTCGCCAATCATCGCCGCTGCTGCCATGGCGCTATCCTCGGTCAGCGTGATCGGGAATGCGCTGCGATTGGCGAAGGTCAGGCTGCACTGATCTGGAATACCAGATGGCAGGGTGGGTTCCGTCCCGTCCTGCCATCGAACGCTCGGCACAAAAAAAAGCCGGTCTCTTTCGAGCCCGGCTTCGAGGTATTGGCCTTCGAGAGGCCGACACAATCACCTTCCAAGAGGGATAACTGAGACCCGCACCACTGGAGGAGGGGGACAAATGCGCGGTACGAGCCTCAGCGTTCGAGTAGTATGAGCCTCGCAGCCGGTTTGCAGCAACGCATGACTTGTCATGTCAGACATGCCAACAGCGTGGGCATGCCTGCTCTGACAAAAGGCGGGCGCTATATCTTGCGGGTTACGACGGCCAGCGCTGCGCCTTGCTGACGATGAAATCGCGGAATACCTGCACGCGTGCGACCGTCTTCAACTCTTCGGGATAGACAAAATAAGTATCGAGTTGAATCGAGTCCGACTCGCTGAAGAGCTGAACGAGGCGATCGTTTTCTTCGACGAGATAGTCCGGCAATGCTGCGATGCCGAGACCTTGCTGGCAGGCGCGCATCAGGCCCAGAATATTGTTGACCTTGAAATAAGCCTCACGCGGGCCGTTACCGTTGCGGCCGGCATCAATCAGCCAGCTGCGGTTCTGCAGGTGCGGAGACACCTGCGCATCGCTCAGCATGATGATGCGGTGGCCATCGAGTTCGTCAAGGGTGCGGGGCGTGCCGAAATGCTTGATGTATTCCGGCGAGCAATAGGCATGGAAACCCATGGCGAACAGCTTGCGCTGGATCAGATCCGGCTGGGTCGGCTTGCGTGTGCGGATCGCGACATCGGCCTCGCGCATCGAGAGATCGAGTTCCTCATCGGTCACGATCAGCGAGATGCGGATTTCCGGATAGAGCGCCGTGAATTCGCCGAGGCGGGGGATCAGCCAGTTGATGCCGACGCCCGGGGTCGTGGTCACCTTGAGGTCGCCGCTCGGCCGCTCGCGGCTGTCGGTCAGCTTGGCGCGCGCCGCCTGCAACTGCATGAACACGTCATGGGCGGTGCGGAACAGCAGGTCGCCCTGTTCGGTGAGGATCAGGCCACGGGCATGGCGATGGAACAGCGAGACCGCCAGTTCCTGCTCTAGTGCGCTGACCTGGCGTGACACCGCCGACTGAGACAGCCCGAGCTGCTCCCCTGCATGCGTGAAGCTTCCCGCCTCCGCCGCCGCGTGAAACACCTTCAGCTTATCCCAATCCATATCCGTAGATCCGTTGCGGGTTCGTGGCACAGTTGTGAGTTACTCCGCGGCTGCGCGGTCGTGGGCGTGTGCAGCGAGGAATCGTTCGGCCTCCAGCGCTGCCATGCAGCCCATGCCGGCGGCGGTGACCGCTTGGCGATAGGTCTCGTCGGCGACGTCGCCAGCGGCGAACACGCCGGGCACCGAGGTCGCAGTGGAATTGGCGGCCACTTCGACATAGCCCGAGGGCTTCAGCTTGAGTTGGCCCTTCACGAGTTCGGTCGCCGGTGCGTGGCCGATGGCGATGAACACGCCGTCAGCCGGTAGTTCGGTGGTGGTGCCGGTCTTGACGTTTTTCAAACGTACATGGGTCACCTTGGCCGGACCCTGGGTGCCGCAGATTTCGTCGATGGCGCTATCCCACACCACCTTGATCTTCGGGTGCTTGAACAGGCGGTCCTGCAAAATGCGTTCGGCACGGAAATGATCGCGACGGTGCACGATGGTGACCTGCGAGGCGAAATTGGTCAGGAACAGCGCTTCCTCGACGGCTGTGTTGCCGCCGCCGACAACGACCACTTCCTTGCCGCGGTAGAAGAAGCCGTCGCAGGTGGCGCAGGCGGAAACGCCGCCGCCCTGGAATGCGTCTTCCGAGGGCAGGCCGAGCCAGCGCGCCTGGGCTCCGGTGGCGAGGATCACGGTCTCGGCGATATAGGTGTCGCCGGAATCGCAGGTCAGGCGGAACGGGCGTTGCGACAGGTCAAGGTCGGTCACCAGATCGGTGACAATCTTCGTACCGACGTGATGCGCCTGCTTCTCCATCTGCTCCATCAGCCACGGGCCCTGAACCACATCCGCAAAACCCGGATAGTTCTCGACATCGGTGGTGATGGTGAGCTGGCCGCCGGGCTGGATGCCCTGGATCAGAATGGGCTCGAGCATGGCGCGGGCGGCATAGATGGCAGCGGTGTAGCCGGCGGGACCGGAGCCGATGATGACGACTTTGGCATGAGTGGCGGCGGCCATGGTCGAGTCCCCTTCCGCAGGGCAATAAAGTCAATGCTTGGTGCGAAATGTGCCGGCGATTGGATCGCAGCGGCGCGAAGTCGTTGAAAGGAATTCTAGAATATCTGGTGAGCTATGCAAGAATTGCAATTCGCAGTGTCCAATTTTCCCCCGCGAAGGTTTAATTTCTGCAATGCACGCGCAATAAAATTGCGCAAGTTGTGCGTCCTGCGCTAAACAGATCGGGACTGATTGCTCCGAATACCAGCAGGATCTGGCGTGCCGAAAAGCCTGGACGAAATCGACCTCAAGATTCTTGCCGAGATTCAGGCCGACGGCCGAATCACCAATGTGGAGCTTGCCAAGCGGGTCGGTATCTCGCCGCCGCCGTGCCTGCGCCGGGTCCGGGCGCTGGAGGAGGCCGGTTACATCCAGGGTTATCGGGGTCTGCTCGATCCACGGAAGCTGGGCTTCGACGTGACGGTGTTCGCCTCGGTGCACCTGTCCAGTCAGGCCGATGCCGATCTCAAGGCTTTCGAGGATTTCGTTCGCAAGGAGCCGCTGGTGCGCGAGTGCTGGATGCTGTCCGGCGAGATCGATTTCATCCTGAAATGCGTGGCGCCAGACATGGCGACCTTTCAGGTTTTCGTCAGCCAGCTGACGGCGGCGCCGCATGTGCGCAATGTGCGCACATCGCTGGTGCTGCACAATTCGAAATATGCCGCGGCGGTGCCGCTGGAATTGAAGGACGCGGAGTAGCTCGGAGCCGTAGGGCGGATGAGCGAAGCGTAATCCGCCGACCTTCGCCACACGGGCTCGGCCGGCGGATTACGCCTTCGGCTAATCCGCCCTACAAGATTATCCTTAGCTCTTCTTCATCGCCGCATCGGCGCTGATCGGGCCGCCGCCGGCGGTTGCGATGTAGAGGCAGGTGAAGCAGAGCGCGATGGCCAGCGTGCCGCCATTGAGCAGCGGCAGGAACACCGGATCAGCGCCCTTGAACATGTGGCCGAGGAAGTAAGCGAACGCCATCTGGCCTGCCAGAATGAAAGCCACCGGCCGGGTGAACAGGCCGATCAGCAGCAGAGCGCCGCCGACGAGTTCGATCGCGCCGGCCACGGTGATCAGCGGCGGGATATTGGCGAAGTAAGGCACGACCGGGAATTTGAAGATCTTGGCGATGCCGTATTGCAGCAGCAGCAATCCGACGATGAAACGCATCAGGCTGAGCGCGAACGGCTGAAATTTCGAGAAAGTCTGGTCCATTGTCATTAGTCCCCCTGTGAATGACCGGGCATTTCTAGCACTGGCGCTACACAAATCATCGGTCACGCTCGTGTGAGAAACGCCGTGATCGTGAGAATTATTCCAGCTTTGTGGGTTCTGAGCCACGGCGCAAAAGGCAGCTTTGTGCCCGATCCGTCTGCAGGTTACCGATCCGCGTTGATCTTCAGCTTGATCGGCTGCGGCATGTCTTTCGCGGGAGCAGGCAGGATCAGGCCAGGCGGGAAATCCGGGCCTGCCAGCGCATCGGTGGCGCGGTTGCCGGATGCCCCGGTGACGCGTGTCCGCGTCACGCGTCCATTCGGGTCGATCCATAGCTCGACATACAAATCGGATCTGTATTTGAAGGTGTCCCGATTGGCCTTCAGGTGCTTCTCGATCCGCTTGTGCGTTTCGATGGCATAGGGGCCCCATGACGAGCCGGCAGTCCCCATCGTTCTTTCCGTTGCCGGAGTTTGGGCCAGGGCGGCGTTGGCGAACGCCAGCATGAGGCCGGCAACTCCAACCGGCGCCATTCTGTTACTTCTGCGAGGCCGGTCAGTCATGATGGCGATGCATCCTCTGGATGTGTCTGCATCGCTATTATGGTACCGGGATTGCGCAAGGCTGACGCCAGCTACCAACGCGCTTAGCAAGTAACAAAAAAGCCGCGCTGAGGCGCGGCTTCCAGGCCGATCGATCGGGTGGGAGCTACTTGAATGTTGCCCGCACCTTGATCGGCTGCGGCATGTCCTTCTCCGGTGGTGGCAGTACCAGTCCCGACGCAAAATTCTTGCGCGCCGCCGCGTCGAAGGCAGCATTGCCGGATGCGGAGACGAGTTGGGTCTTGGTGATGTGGCCCTGCGCATCGACCCACAATTCGGCGCTGAAGTTGAGCTTGTTGCCGAATGCCTCGCGGCGATTGTTCAGATAGGTGTCGATGCGCGCTTGCGTCTCGTTGGCATAGGCCACCCAGCGGGTTTTGCTGGATGCGGGTGACGCCGATGCATCCGTTTTGTTGTCGAGAGCGAGCGGCGGCGGCTCGTCCGTCGCACTCGGTTTGTTGGCATCGATTTGCGCAGATGCAGCGGTTGCCGATGCAATCAAAAGAATAGCGATCGATAGCGTTCGGTAGTTGTTGGCAAGTCGCTGATGGATCATAGCAGTCTCAATCTTCGGGATTGGGTGCGTCGCGCGCAGTCTGCAGATTGTGCCTTGTTACCTTAACTGCCGATTGGAGCTGCGCAAGACAGGCCATGAGCAATCGGCACTACGTAGAAACAAAAAAAGCCGCGCTGTAAGCGCGGCTTTTGATGGTTAGTTTTGCGGGTTAGCGAGTCGGCTGTTTCAACGCCACTCCACCTTTGCAATCTCGTAGGCCTTCGATCCGCCCGGTGCGATCACTTCCACCGAGGTGCCCTTGCTCTTGCCGATCAGCGCGCGTGCGAGCGGCGAGGTGATCGAGATGCGGCCGTTCTTGGCGTCTGCTTCCGGCTCGCCGACGATCTGCCACACGGTCTTCTTCTCGGTGTCCTCGTCGATCAGCGTCACGGTGGCGCCGAACTTGATGGTGTCGCCCGAGAGCTTGCTGATGTCGATGATGTCGGCGCGCGCGAGCTTGTCTTCGATCTCGCTGATGCGGCCTTCGTTATGCGACTGCTCTTCCTTCGCCGCGTGATATTCGGCGTTTTCAGACAGGTCGCCATGGGAACGCGCTTCTGCGATCTGCTCGATGATGCGCGGACGATGCACCGTCTGGCGCTCCTTCAACTCGACTTCGAGGGCAGCAAAACCGCCGGCGGTCATCGGGACCTTCTCAACCATTCTCTTCGTCCTTTAACGTCGTGCCGCACGCATGCGCGTGCGACGAAAGTCTTCAGTCCGTGAAATCGGCCTGCAGGAGACATGCGGGGCTGTGCGTTGCAGCCGGCGCAGATGCAGGATTCAGGCGCCGAAACAGAACAAATGCATGACCGGCTGGTTCCGGTCATGACCTGTTCTTGACTAACCTCTGTCCGGATTGTCGGGAAAATCCCGGATCAAGACGTCTGAAGTCAGGCTTCGGAAAAGTAACTCTGCAATGTGCGGACCTCAAGGTCGCCGCCCATATTGGCACGGACACCCTGCGCAGCCGCCACGGCCCCCGAAAGTGTGGTGTAATACGGTACTTTATGCAAGAGGGCAGCCCGCCGCAGCGAACGGCTGTCGGCCAGCGCCTGCGGGCCGTCGGTGGTGTTGAGCACCAGCTGGATCTCGCCATTGGTGATGGCGTCCACGATATGCGGGCGGCCTTCCAGCACCTTGTTGATCTTCTCGGCGGCAACGCCGTTGTCGACCAAGAAGCGCTGGGTGCCCGAAGTGGCGACGATCTTGAAACCGCTCGATGCAAGCAGCTTCACGGCATCGAGAATGCGGGTCTTGTCGCCTTCGCGCACCGAGACGAACACCGTGCCCTTGCGCGGCACGCGGGTGCCGCCGCCGAGCTGGCTCTTGGCGAAGGCGATCTCGAACGACTTGTCGATGCCCATCACTTCGCCGGTGGAGCGCATCTCCGGGCCCAGCACTGTGTCGACGCCGGGGAAGCGGGCGAACGGGAAAACCGATTCCTTCACGCCGACATGGTTCAGCTTGCGCTTTGTCAATTTGAAGTCGGCGAGCTTCTCGCCGGCCATGATGCGCGCGGCGATCTTGGCGACCGGGGTGCCAATCACCTTGGCGACGAAGGGCACCGTGCGCGAGGCGCGCGGGTTGACCTCGAGCACATAGATCTCGCCGTCCTTGACCGCGAACTGCACGTTCATCAGGCCAACCACGTCGAGGCCGAGCGCGAGTTCGCGGGTCTGGCGTTCGAGTTCGGCGATCATCGCATCGTCGAGCGAATGCGGCGGCAACGAGCAGGCGCTATCGCCGGAGTGAATGCCAGCTTCCTCGATATGCTCCATGATGCCGACGACGAAGGTGTCCTTGCCGTCCGAGAGGCAATCCACGTCGACTTCGATGGCATCGGACAGATAGCGATCGAACAGCAGCGGATTGGTGCCGAGCACCGTGTTGATCTGACCGGTCTTGTCGTTCGGATAGCGCGCCTTGACATCGGCGGGCACCAGCTCGGGCAGGGTATCGAGCAAATAGTCGCCGAGCTGGCTTTCCTCGCGGATGATCTGCATCGCGCGGCCGCCGAGCACATAGGACGGGCGGACGACGAGCGGCAGGCCGAGATCGGCGGCGACGAGACGCGCCTGCTCGACCGAATAGGCGATGCCGTTCTTTGGCTGCTTGAGCTTGAGCTTGTCGAGGATGCGCTTGAAGCGGTCTCGGTCCTCGGCGAGGTCGATGGCATCCGGCGAGGTGCCGAGGATCGGCACATCCGCGGCTTCCAGCGCGCGCGCGAGCTTCAGCGGGGTCTGGCCGCCGAACTGCACGATCACGCCATGCAGCGTGCCGTTCTGCCGTTCGGTATCGATGATCTCCAACACGTCTTCGGCAGTAAGCGGTTCGAAATACAGGCGATCCGCGGTGTCGTAGTCGGTCGACACGGTTTCTGGATTGCAGTTGACCATGATGGTCTCATAGCCGGCATCCGCCAGCGCGAAGCAGGCGTGACAGCAGCAATAATCGAATTCGATGCCCTGGCCGATGCGGTTCGGACCGCCGCCGAGGATGATCACCTTGTTGCGGTCTGACGGCTGGCTTTCGTCGGCGAAGTTGCCGGCGAAAGACGACTCATAGGTCGAGTACATGTAAGCGGTCGGCGAGGCGAATTCGGCGGCGCAGGTGTCGATGCGCTTGAACACCGGACGCACATTCAGCGAACGGCGCAGCGTCTTCACTTCCGCTTCGGTCTTGCCGGCGAGCACTGCGAGGCGCGCATCCGAGAAGCCCATGGCCTTGAGCGAGCGCATGCCGAACGCATGGGTGGGCAGGCCATCGGCCTTCACCTTGGCTTCCATATCGACGATGCCGCGCATCTGGGCGAGGAACCAGGGATCGATCTTGCAGGAGTTGAAGATCTCTTCATCGGTCCAGCCGAGGCGCATGGCCTGGCCGACCTGCAGGATGCGGTCCGGAGTCGGCGTGCCCAGGGCGGCGCGGATGGCGTTCTTGTCGTCGCCGCGGCCGAGATCCTCGATCTCGATCTCGTCGAGGCCGGTGAGGCCGGTCTCGAGGCCGCGCAGCGCTTTCTGCAGCGATTCCTGGAAGGTGCGGCCGATGGCCATCACTTCGCCGACCGACTTCATCGAGGTGGTCAGCGTGCGCGAGGCGCCCGGGAATTTCTCGAAGGCGAAACGCGGGATCTTGGTGACGACGTAATCGATGGTCGGCTCGAACGAAGCCGGGGTGGCGCCGCCGGTGATGTCGTTGGCGATTTCATCCAGCGTGTAGCCGACGGCGAGTTTCGCCGCGACCTTGGCGATCGGGAAGCCGGTGGCCTTCGAGGCCAGTGCCGACGAGCGTGACACGCGCGGATTCATTTCGATCACGACCATGCGGCCGTCGGCGGGATTGACGCCGAACTGCACGTTGGAGCCGCCGGTCTCGACGCCGATCTCGCGGAGCACCGCTAGCGATGCGTCGCGCATCACCTGGTACTCCTTGTCGGTGAGCGTCAGCGCCGGGGCGACGGTCACGGAATCGCCCGTATGCACGCCCATCGGATCGAGGTTCTCGATGGAGCAGACGATGATGCAGTTATCCGCAGAGTCGCGGACCACCTCCATCTCGTATTCCTTCCAGC
>JAEXHR010000050.1 GCA_023449855.1 Pseudomonadota bacterium
GCGTAACGTGTTCATGTTGGCGGCCGTCGTCAGCGTCGTCGTGCTCGTGTTTCAGATGCTGACATTGCCGCGCCTGCCGCCGCTCACATCGCCGGATGTGCGTACGTTGTTCGTGTTGCTGCGCCGGCCAAGCGTGCGGCTGGTGATGATCGCTGTCGCGCTCAGCATTTCCGGCCACTTTGCAGGATTCACCTATGTCCGGCATTTTCTCGAGCAGGTGCCTCAGCTGCCCGTCACCGCGATCTCGCTGGTCCTGCTGGCCTTTGGCGTCGGCGGCTTCATCGGCAATTTCGTCGGTGGGGCGCTGGTCGCACGCAGCGTGAAAGGCGCGATCATCATGGCGTCTGCCGCCATCGCCGTGCTGGCGCTGGTGTTGTTCGTGGCCGGCAGTTCGGGCGTTGTTGCGGGTATCGCCGTCGGTCTGTGGGGCTTTGCCTTCGGTGCGCTGCCCGTGGGCTTCCAGACATGGATGGTGCGGGTGGCGTCGGACGAAGCCGAATCTGCCGGCGGTCTCCTGGTCTCGGCATTCCAGATCGCGATCACGCTTGGCGCGGTGATCGGCGGCATTCTGGTGGACGGTTTCGGTCCGTTCGGCGCCGTCGGCTATCTCGCCGCAGCGACACTGGCAGGTGCATTGCTCGTGTCGCTGTCGCGTGATGGCGTGGTGAAGGCGTGATGGCTTTCCGCGTGTGATACGACGCTGCCGATCCGGCTGCTGCCGGATCGGCGCGGGTCACAGATCCACGATCGTCTTGAAGCCGCCGAAGATCATGCGCTTGCCGTCGAACGGCATCGCTTTCGGATCTATCATTTTGGCCAGACGCGGGTCGGCCATCACCTTCTTGTTGATGCGGTCGCGGTCCTTGCGCGACTTGTAGAGAATGTAGGAGAACACAACCGTCTCGTCGGGCTTCTGCTTCACGCTGCGCGGAAACGATGTTACCTTTCCCATGCTGACGTCGTCGGCGACGGCCTCGCGATATTCGAGCGCGCCGTATTCGCGCCAGATCTTGCCGGCCTTGCGCGAGAGCTTGCGATAATCGGCGAGCTTCTTCTTCGGCACCGGAACGATAAATCCGTCGATATAGGGCATCGGCTTTCCTCTCCTGACAAGCATTGTCGGCCGGCTGGACGTGCCGGCTCTTGCAAGACGAATGCGTAGGCATTCATCCGACACGATGCAGGGAGATGTCACGGCCAGGAACGGCGGCGGTGTGTCGCAGGGCCGTAGGGCGGATGAGCCGAAGGCGTCATCCGCCGGCCGAGCGTGTGCGGCGAAGAAGGGCGGATTACGCTTCGCTCATCCGCCCTACGGTCAAAGCCCTGCCGCCTTCGGCGTTACCGCGGCCTTGATCAGCTTCACCGCATCCTCGCTGGCCCATTCGGCGGGACCATTGATGGTGGCGATCTCGCAGCCTTTGGCGTCGATCAGCACCGAGGTCGGCATGCCCAGAGCGCGGCCGACGCCCTTCAGCTCCTGGAACACCTTGGCGCTGGCATCCGTGAAGTAATCCAGCCGGGTCAGGTTGCCGTCCTTCAGGAATGCCTTCGGCTTCTCGGCATCGCGGGTGTCGATATTGATCGCCACCACCTGGAAATCGGAGCCGCCGAGCTTCTGCTCCAGCTCGTTCAGCGCCGGCATTTCCTTGCGGCAGGGCACGCACCAGGTGGCCCACAGGTTCAGCAGCACCGTGCGGCCGCGCCAGTTGGAGAGCTTGGTGGGCTGGCCTTCGGCGTCCTTGAATTCGAGGTCCGGCAGCTTGAGCGGCGTCTTGGCCATGGACAGCGCAGCCACTTCGCCGCGTACCAGCGGCTCCAGCCGCTTGGCGGTCTCCACCGCCGGGAAGCAGGTCGGGTCGCCCGGCTTGCCGCGCCAGATGTCGTCGATCCGCGCCACCACGGCATAGCCGATCAGCACGCCGACCAGCACCGAGCCGAGCACGATGACGCGGCGTTTGCTGGGGCGGGGGGCGGCGGAGGCTGGCTTTGGATCGGGAGTGGGGTCTGTCATTCGGTCTCGGTTATGGCTATGCAGGGGCGCAAATGACATGCGGCAGATCGCGCGCGATCATTCGGCCCGAATGGGCCGGCCCGCAACAGGATGAGTGACAATTCATGGCTTCAGGCAAGGGCGGCAAGTCCGGCAGTAAGACCTCCAACAGCAACAAGATGTGGGGCGGACTGTTCTCCGACAGCCCCGACGCGATCATGGAGGAAATCAACGTCTCCATCGACGTCGATCGCGCTCTCTATGCCCAGGATATTACCGCTTCCAAGGCCCATGCGGCGATGCTCGCAAAGCAGGGCATCATCACCGCAAAGGATGCGAAAGATATCGCCGCGGGTCTAGACACGATCCTGTCAGAGATCGAGAGCGGCAAGTTCAGCTTCAAGCGCGCGCTCGAAGACATCCATATGAATGTCGAGAGCCGTCTGGGCGAGTTGATCGGCCCGGCCTCCGGCCGCCTGCACACGGCGCGGTCGCGCAACGACCAGGTGGCGACAGATTTCCGCCTGTTCGTGCGCGACACCATCGATGAGCTGGACGCTGCATTCGCCGCCTTGCAGCGGGCGCTCGTGGATCGCGCGCTGGAACATGCGGATACCGTGATGCCCGGCTTCACCCACCTGCAGACCGCGCAGCCGGTGACCTTCGGCCATCATCTGCTGGCTTATGTCGAGATGGTCGCCCGTGACCGCGGCCGTTTTGCCGATGCCCGCAAGCGCCTCAACGAAAGCCCGCTCGGCTCGGCGGCGCTGGCCGGCACCTCGTTCCCGATCGATCGTCACGCCACCGCCAAGGCGCTCGGCTTCGACCGCCCGATGAATAATTCGCTGGATGCCGTGTCGGATCGCGATTTCGTGCTGGAGACGCTGTCGGCCGCCTCCATCGCCGCGGTGCATCTGTCACGTTTCGCGGAGGAGATCGTGATCTGGACCTCGCCGCTGGTCGGGCTCGTTCGCCTCTCGGACAAGTTCACCACCGGCTCCTCGATCATGCCGCAGAAGCGCAATCCGGATGCTGCCGAACTGGTGCGCGCCAAGACCGGCCGTGTCATCGGCTCGCTCAATGGCCTTCTGATCGTCATGAAGGGTCTGCCACTGGCCTATCAGAAGGACATGCAGGAGGACAAAGCCGGCGCCATGGAGGCCTATACGGCGCTGTCGCTGTCGATCCGCGCCATTGCCGGCATGGTCCGCGATCTGGTGCCGAACGAGGCCGCCATGAAGGCGGCGGCCGGCGAAGGCTACGCCACCGCCACCGACCTCGCCGACTGGCTGGTCCGCACGCTCAAGATGCCGTTCCGCGACGCGCATCACGTCACTGGCCGTATCGTAGGCATCGCCACCAAGAAGGGTGTCGCGCTGCATGAGCTCGATCTTGCCGAAATGCAGACCGTGGAACCGAAGATCACCGCCGAGGTGATGAAGGTGCTGTCGGTGGAATCCTCGGTGAAGAGCCGCGTCAGCTATGGCGGCACCGCGCCGAAGAATGTCACCGCACAGGCGAAGGCCTGGCTCAAGCGTCTGGAAAAAGACAAGAAATCGCGCTGAACGTGGCCCAAGAGACACGCCATGCGCCACATTTCGACGGGCTGTGGGGTCTCGCCACAGCCAGGCATTCTTTGTATGGTGGCCGCGCATTTGGGGATTTTGCTGTGACTCGTTCGACCCGCCCGGCACGCGCATCTTCGCGTACTCCTTGGGCTCTTATCGTTCTGACCGCTTCCGCGCTCGCGCTCGGCGCCTGTGGTCGCAAAGGCGGCCTCGACCTGCCGCCGCAGGCAGCAGCGCAGCCGATGGGCACCGCGGCGCCGGCCGTCGATCCCGATATGAATTCAGCGGCGAGCAAGGGCAGCGCGCTCACCTCGCCCAATCAGACGGAAGACGTGCAGGCCACGCGCGGTCGTAAGAAGTCGTTCTTCCTCGATCCGATCCTGGACTAAGCGCCATGCGCCATTTTGACTATCAGAACGGCGTGCTGCACGCCGAGGGCGTCGATATTGCCGAAATGGCCGAGGCCGTCGGCACCCCGTTCTATTGCTATTCCACCGCCACGCTGGAGCGGCACTACAAGGTGTTCGCGGACGCCTTCGCCGATACCAAGGCGCTGGTCTGCTACGCCATGAAGGCGAATTCCAACCAGTCGGTGCTGAAGACGCTGGCGAAGCTCGGCGCCGGCGCCGATGTCGTCTCCGGCGGTGAGCTGAAGCGCGCCCGCGCGGCCGGCATTCCCGCCAGCAAGATCGTGTTCTCCGGCGTCGGCAAGACCGAGGCCGAGCTGCGCCTCGCGCTCGGCGAGGACATTCTCTGCCTCAACATCGAGTCCGAACCCGAACTCGAACTGCTGTCGAAGCTGGCCACGGAGATGGGCCGCACCGCGCGCATCTCGATCCGCGTCAATCCCGACGTCGATTCCGGCACCCATGCCAAGATTTCGACCGGCAAATCCGAAAACAAGTTCGGCATCCCGATCAGCAAGGCGCGCGAGGTCTATGCCCGCGCCGCAAAGCTGCCGGGCATCAAGGTGACCGGCGTCGACATGCATATCGGCAGCCAGATCACCGATCTCGCGCCGATGGAGCAGGCGTTCCGCATTCTCGCCGATTTCGTCACCGTGCTGCGCAGTGACGGGCACAGCATCGATCACGTCGATTTCGGCGGCGGTCTCGGCATTCCCTATTACGAGGACCGCGCCGTCCCGCCGGAGCCTTCGGCCTATGCGGCCATGGTCAAGCGCGTCACGCACAATCTCGGCGCCACGCTGATGTTCGAGCCCGGCCGCATGATCGTCGGCAATGCCGGGATTCTCGTCGCGCGCGTCATCCATGTGAAGCATGGCGACGGCAAGACCTTTGTGATCATCGACGCCGCGATGAACGATCTCATTCGTCCGACGCTGTATGAGGCGTATCACGAGATCCTGCCGGTGGCGGAAGCCGCGCCCGGTGCGAAGCTCGCGGCTGTCGATGTGGTCGGCCCGGTCTGCGAGACCGGCGATTATCTCGCCCTCGATCGCAAGCTGCCCGAACTGAAGTCCGGCGATTTGATCGCGATCATGACCGCCGGCGCCTATGGCGCCGTGCAGGCCTGCACCTACAACACCCGCGCTTTGGTGCCGGAAGTGCTGGTGAAGGACGACCAATATGCGGTGGTGCGGCCGCGGATCGAGGTCGAAGAGCTGATCGCACTGGACAAGCCCGCACCCTGGCTGTGAGCTGCTAGCGGGCGCGCTCCCCTTCTCCCTCCCCCAAGCGGCGAAGCCGCGCAGCGGGGAGGGTGGATCGATGCGAGCGTCCAGCGAGCATCGAGACGGGTGGGGTGCTTCCACAAACTCTGACGTCACGTGGGGAGAGACCCCACCCGGCCTAACGGCCACCCTCCCCGCTGCGCAGCTGCGCTGCTTGGGGGAGGGAAACCACCCGCCGCGGTGCGTCCCTCACGCCATCGTGACCCGCCCGCGGTTCCCCGCTCCCCCGGCGCAGCGCTTGCATGTGATTTCCTGCCCCGCCGCACATGCCTCATTGCCGCCGCCGTGCTAGGCTGTGTTTCGGTAACCGCGGAGATCGTTGTTGAGCGCCACGCCACCTGTCCGCCCCGAGGCCCCACGCGACGCCCAGCCTGTGGATTCGCAGGCCGCTGCGCAGCTTCAGCTCGCGCAGGCGCTGCAGCGGGCGCGCTGGTCGATCGGCTGGGAGCGCGCGTGGCCATCTCTGGCGCGCGTTCTCTGCGTCGTCGGCCTGTTTCTCATCGCCTCCTGGGCCGGCCTCTGGCTCGCCCTGTCGCCGGTCGCGCGCACCGTCGCGCTTGCGCTATTCGTTATCGCGCTGGTCGCCACGCTGTATCCGCTCCTCCGTTTCCGCTGGCCGACCCGCGAGGAAGGCCTCGCCCGGCTCGACCGTGGCTCCGGCATCCGCCATCGGCCGGCCACCGCGCTCACCGATACGCTGGCTTCGCAGGACCCGCTCGCCCGCGCGCTCTGGCAGGCGCAGCGCGAGCGCGCGCTGGCCTCGCTGAAGCGCATCCGCGCCGGCCTGCCGTCGCCGCGGCTGCCGCTGCATGATCCATGGGCGCTGCGGGCGCTGGTGCTCGTGCTGCTGGTCGCCACCTGGTTCGCTGCGTCGGGCGAGCGCGGGGCGCGCATCATGGCGGCGTTCGACTGGAACGGCGTCATCGCGCCGTCCAATGTCCGCGTCGATGCCTGGGTCAATCCGCCGCCCTATACGGCGAAGCCGCCGATCATCCTTTCCGCCGCCAACAAGGACGCGACGAATACGGACGCTGCCGCGCTGGCAGTGCCCTCGGGCTCGACGCTGATCGTGCGCTCCAGCGGTGGCGCGCTCGATGTCGCGCTCACCGGCGGCGTTGCGGAGGTCGCGCCTGCGGGCGATGCGCCGGCCGGCACCAACGAGAAGCACTACACCATCACCGGCGACGGCACCGCGCAGGTCCGCGCGCCCAGCGGCCAGCCGGTGTGGAAATTCGCCGCCACCGGCGACCGTGCGCCGACCATCTCCCTCGCCAAGGACCCCGAACGTCAGGCGCGTGGCTCGCTGCTGCTCGCCTACAAGCTCGAGGACGACTACGGCGTCACCGAAGCCCATGCGCAATTCGCTCCGAAGCCGGGCGACGGCAAGGGCGCCAAGCCGCGTCCGTTGTTCGATCCGCCGTCCTTCTCGCTGGTGCTGCCCAATGCGCGCACCCGCAACGGCGTCGGCCAGACGGTGAAGGATCTGTCCGAAGATCCCTATGCCGGCGCCGAGGTGTTGCTCACGCTCACCGCCAAGGACGAATCCGGCAATGAGGGCCGGAGCGAGGCGGTCGCAACGCGCCTGCCGGAGCGTCTGTTCACCAAGCCGCTGCCGCGCGCGCTGATCGAGCAGCGGCGCAATCTCGCGCTCGATGCCAATTACAAGGATCAGGTCGTCTTCGCGCTGGAAGCGCTGCTGATCGCGCCGGAGGCCTTTACGCCGGAGGCCGGTCATTATCTCGGCCTGCGCAGCGTCCTGGTCCAGGCCCAGCGCGCCCGCACCGATGCCGCGCTGAAGGAGCTTGTCGCCAGCCTGTGGTCGCTCGCCGTCACCATCGAGGACGGCGACATCACCGATGTCGACAAGGCGTTGAAGGCAGCGCAGGACGCGTTGAAGCAGGCGCTGGAGCGCGGCGCCAGCGACGAGGAGATCAAGAAGCTCACCGAGAATCTGCGCGCGGCGCTGGACAAGTTCCTCAAGCAGCTCGCCGAGCAGATGAAGCAGAATCCGCAGCAGCTCGCGCGCCCGCTCGACAAGAACACCAAGGTGATGCGGCAGCAGGATCTCAACAACATGATCGAGCGCATGGAGCGGCTGTCGCGCTCCGGCGACAAGGATGCCGCGCGGCAGTTGCTCGAACAGATGCAGCAGATGCTGGAAAACCTGCAGATGGCGCAGCCCGGCCAGGGCGGCGACGACGAGATGCAGCAGTCGATGAACGAACTCAACGACATGATCCGCAAGCAGCAGCAGCTTCGCGACAAGACCTTCAAGGAAGGCCAGGACCAGCGCGGCGAGCGCCGCCGCGGGCAGCGTGGCGACAAGAGCATGGGCGATCTGCAGCAGGATCAGCAGGGCCTGCGCGATCGCCTCAAGAAGCTGCAGGAGCAGCTCGCGCGTCAGGGCATGGGCCAGGGCCAGAAGGGACAGAAAGGCCAGCAGGGGCAACAGGGCCAGCAAGGTCAGGGCCAGCAGGGCCAGTCCGGCGATCAGGATGGCGATGACGGCGACGGGCTCGGCGATGCCGATGGCGCCATGGGCGATGCCGGCGGCCAGCTCGGCGACGGCGATGCCGATGGCGCGGTGGGCTCGCAGGGCCGCGCGCTCGAAGCCTTGCGTAAGGGTGCGCAGAGTCTCGCCCAGCAGATGCAGCAGGGCGAGGGCGAAGGCGGGCAGGATGGTCCCGGCAACAATCCCGGCCGCCAGCAGGGTGCGGCCCGCAACAGCGATCCGCTCGGCCGCCCGCTGCGTGGCCGCGATCTCGGCGACGACCTGTCGGTGAAAATCCCCGGCGAGATCGACGTGCAGCGCGTGCGCCGCATTCTGGAAGAGCTGCGCCGCCGGTTGGGCGACACCACGCGTCCGCAACTCGAACTCGATTACATCGAGCGGCTGCTGAAGGATTATTGAGGACAGTGATGCCGTAGGGCGGATGAACCGAAGGCGTAATCCGCCGCGGAGTCTCCGCCATGAACTCGGCCGGCGGATGACGCTCCGCTCATCCGCCCTACGGCCCGATGCATTTTGTTCTATTTTTGTTCTTGACAATATTCCTCTCCTGCCTCATCCTCCGCCCCGTCCCGCCTCACTGAGAGGGGTGGTTCGCGATCGTCACGATCTGCGAGGTGGGATGCGGTGACGCTCAAGGCGTCAGGCGTAGCGGGGCGGTGACAGGGCGGTGCCGAGAGGCGCTGTGAGTTGCTTCTTCATGCGCTGACGGACCGCGCCAGAGAGCGCCGGCCAAGTCGTGCCGTCCCGTGCCTAGAGGCACG
>JAEXHR010000084.1 GCA_023449855.1 Pseudomonadota bacterium
GGATTACGCCTTCGGCTAATCCGCCCTACGGCTCTACGGTTCGAGCTGCTTGTAGCGCGCCTTGCCGTTCACCAGATGCCGACGCATGGCCTCGCGCGCCTTGCGCGGCGAGTGCTCGCTGATGGCATCGACGATCAGTTGATGCTCTTTCTCGATGCTTTCGAGATAGCGCGTCTGCAGGTCCGTCTTGCCGTCGAAGGTGCGGATGCTCTGGCGCGGGATGATCAGCCCGCCGAGGAATTCGAGAAAGCCGATGAAACGCGAATTCTGCGTGCCGACGGCGATGGCGTAGTGAAAGTCGAAATCTTCCTTGATCGCGCGGTCGCCCTTGGCGATGGCGCGGGTGAAGACGTTCGCGGCCTTGGCGATCGCCTTGATCTGCGCGGCGGTGGCGCGTTCGCTGGCGATCGCGGCGGCTTCCATCTCCACCGCCGTGCGAAGTTCGAGAATCTCGATCACGCTGTCGAGCGATCCCAGGCCTTCAGGATCGATGGCGTAAGGCTGCCGGTTGGCGTCGTTGTTGACAAAAGCGCCGGCGCCCTGCCGTGTGGTGACGAGGCCGCGGGCGCGCAGCGCCGAGATCGCCTCGCGCACCACGGTGCGGCTGACGCCCATGGCGGTCATCATCGCCTGCTCGGTCGGCAGCCGCGCACCGGCGGGGAGTTGGCCCTCGGTGATCTGCGCGGCAATGCGCTCCACCACTTCCTCGGTCCGGCGGCGCACCGGATTGAGCGGTCGCAGCAAAGTCGGCCGTGTCGATCCACTGCCGTTCTTGCGCGCAGAATGTTTGGCTTGTCCGGTCATCGTACAACCGGGCTATCATTGCCCATGATTGGACGCAAGTTCGAGCTCCGAAGCATAGTGCAACGCGGCAATCAGGCGTCTTCCAGTTCGTGCAGTTTGAGGTCGCATTCGACCCAGGCGCCATGAATGGCGAAGCGCTGGAACGGCGAGTCCGGCACCGGCGTCTGCAGCGGCGCGAGGAAATGCGCATCGGCAGGGCTGGGCAGGTGAAACAGCACATGATGCGCCGCCATCGCATTGCGCGACAGCCAGACCACGGCGGAGAACAGTTCGATGAGGAGCTGGCCGTATTTGTCGGCGCCGGCGGAGCCGAGATCATAGGCCGGGGAGATCGTCATGAAGCGCGCGCGCAGCACCGGGCCTTCGAATTTCGGCATCAGCAGTTTGTTGACCTGGCAGAAGGCCTGCGGGACAGCGCCGTCATAGAGCCCGTAGAGGCCGCCTTTGCCGCTTTGCATCAAAGGGTCGAGTGCTGCGAAACTGCCGATCAGATAGGTGGAGAAATCCTCCTCGACGGCCTCGGCTGCCTTGCGCCAGTTGGCTTTCAAGGCGCCCCAACTGCGGTCGGCATCGCTGATCGGCAAAAGCCGCATTCCGTTCCTCCCAGGCCGCAGTGGCGCGACCGGGTGGGGAGTTTAGTTAAATACCTTCAAGAATTGGATAACGCGCGGTAGCGCCACACGCAGGAGGCGTGAGGGCGGGGCGATTGCCCTCTATCAAACGCCGGCGGTGCTGAGGCCTGCCGCCGCGGCGGCGATCATCGCATGCAGAATCCGCCAGGTGCGGGCGGATTGCGAGGTCGAGGCTGGAGCTTTGTTGCGCATGGTCGATGTCCGTTCGGCGGGAGAGGTGCCGCTTGCTCCGGAAAATCGTGGTCCCCGCATGCGAAGTCGAGAGGGGTGGAAAAATAGCAATGTCCGGACTGCTGATGCAGTCGCGGGCAGTCGGTTTATGCTTCGCCCTTGCCGGATGGCAGCCGGTTTATTCTCGGCTCAGGACGCCTCTGCGGCCGCCTGATCCGTCACTTCCGCCGGCGCCTGGGAAACGTCGACCCAGGTCGCCCCGGTCAGTTCCGCCATCCGGTCCGGGGTGACACGAACCGAGCTGTTGATCGAGCCCGCCGCCGGCCACACCTCGGCATAGTCCTTCAGTGACACGTCGCAATAGACGGCGAGCGGCGTCGCGAGCCCGAACGGGCAGACGCCGCCGACCGGATGGCCGGTCAGCGCCACCACTTCTTCGGCGCCCAGCATGCGCGGCTTGCCGCCAAGCGCCTCGCGCGCCTTCCTGTTGTCCAGCCGCGCCGTCCCTTTGGTCACCACCAGCACCACGCGGTCGCCGACCCGCACCGACAGCGTCTTGGCGATCTGCCCGGGCTCGACGCCCAGCGCCTCGGCCGCGAGGGTGACGGTGGCGGAGCTCTTGTCGGTGACGGTGATGGTGAGATCGGGCGCCTTGGCGGCGAGATCGGCGCGGACGGATTCAAGGGACATGGGGGACTTACAATGCGACTTTACGGTTGGAAGGCGAAGAAGCGGTGATCGCATTTCGATGCAGCACCACCGCGCCGAGCAGGCCGACGCCGAGGCAATACAACATGCCCTGGGTCACCTGCGAGATATGGCTGTTGAACAGCGAGCCGACGAAATTCTGCGCGACGATCGCGAGGCCCATGGTGCTGATCATGTCGCATTCTGCGAACAGCCGGAAATGCGCTGCCCACATCGCCAGCAGCAGCGCCCCGCCGAGCAGGCCCACCTGCAATACGACATGCAGGAACTGGTTGTGCGGATCCGCCACCGCCTCGCCATAAGGCGACGGCCGCGTCGCTTCCATGCTCTGATAGAGCGGCCGGATGCTGCCGGTCCCGTGGCCGAGCAGCGGGGCCTGCTTCACGAATTCCGACGCTTTCTTCCAGAAGTCGATCCGGGACGCGGTGGAAATGGTCTCGGTGCCGTCCTTGCCGGCTGCGGTGACGTCGGTCGTGATCTCCGCCACGCGTTGCTGGGCGGCAGGCGAATAGATCAGCGATCCCGCGACGATGAGCACGATGGGCACGCCGAGGACGAGCGCCGTGCGCCAGCCGCCGGTGCGGAGAACGAAGACCGCCACCAGCGTGAAAGCCACCAGCATGCCGGTCTTCGACACATAGATGAGAAAGATGTTGGCGAAGAACAGCAGCGCCAGCAAAGCGAGCGCAACGGCGCGGCGGCGATCGCCCCCGGACCAGACGCGCGCCGCGCCCAGCGCCAGCCCGAGCGCGCAGATCGCGAAACATTCGCTCTGCACGGCATTGTCCTTGAACGGCACGCCAAGCGAGTTGAACCATTTCCACGGTCCGGCCGGCCAGAGCAAAGCCGCATAGGACAAAACAAGGATAACCAGACACGATGCCAGGAAGCCGTAGCCGACATGAAGTGCCTGCCTCGGTGTGAAGGCCGTCGCCAGCAGGAGCGGGATCAGCAGCAGCTTGGTATAGGGCGCGACCCATTTCATGGCGCCACTGAGCGGTTGCACTGACCACAGCACGCCGATCAGGATCAGCACGAATAACGCGGCCGGCAGCCAAGCTGCTGGCCTCTGCATCGTCGCGGCGAAACGGTCGCGATCCAGCGTCAGCAGCGCCAGCACGACGAACACCGACACGGCGATCGCCTGTCCGCTCGTGGAGAACGGCAGGAAGAAGGCAGTGGCGATGGCAGCGATCTGCCTGGCGGCAGCGAGCTTTTCAGGCAGATCGGCTTTCGTCATATACCCAGTAGTTTCCGCGCGTTGTTCTTCAGGACCTTCGGACGCACCTCGTCGCGAATGTCGAGCTTGGCAAAGTCGGCCATCCAGCGATCCGGCATGATCACCGGCCAGTCGGAGCCGAACAGCATCTTATCCTGCAGAATGGAATTGATATAGCGCACCAGGATCGGCGGGAAATATTTCGGCGACCAGCCGGAGAGGTCGATATACACGTTGGGCTTGTGGGTGGCCACCGACAGCGCCTCTTCCTGCCAGGGAAAGGAGGGGTGCGCGAGAATGATCTTCATGTCCGGAAAATCCACCGCGACGTCGTCCATATACATCGGGTTGGAATATTTCAGCCGCATGCCCATACCGCCGGGCATGCCGGATCCGACGCCGGTCTGCCCGGTGTGGAACAGGGCGATGGCGCCGCCTTCCTGGATCGCCTCATAGAGCGGATAGGCCATGCGGTCATTGGCATAGAAGCCCTGCATGGTCGGGTGAAATTTGAAGCCCTTCACGCCGTATTCGGAGATCAGCTTGCGCGCCTCGCGCACGCCGAGCTTGCCCTTGTGCGGATCGATCGAGGCGAACGGGATCAGCACGTCGGCGTTTTGCTGGGCGATCTCCAGCATCTCGTAATTGTTGTAGCGGCGGAAACCGGTCTCGCGCTCGGCGTCGACGGGGAAGATCACGGCCGCGATCTTCTTGGCGCGATAATAGGCGGCGGTTTCCTCCACGGTCGGCGGATGCTTGTGCGGCGATTTGAAATATTCCGCCATCCGCGCCTGGAAATCGTCATAGCCGTCATCGGCATGGCAGCCGCACGGTTCCTCCGCATGGGTGTGGATGTCGATGGCGACCAGCTCGTCCGGATCGATCAGCTTCATGTCCCGCGTTTCCTGCCATTCGTTCGTTATCGTTGTGGCTGAATTAGCAAAGCGGCGAGGGCAATGAAAGGCGAGCAGCAACCGAACGCGGACGTGGGGCGGATCAGGCGGAGCCGTAATCCGCCGGCCGGGTTCATATGGCGCGGACGGCGGCGGATTACGCTGCGCTAATCCGCCCTACCGTAGGGGCTTGTCATCTGTCACTTAGTGACATAGCTTCCTGTCACTAAGTGACACAACAAGAAGCCCCGCTATGCCCTCCGAACGCGAAGACCCGCGCCTGACGGTGTCCCGCCACGCTGCCGAGCTATTCCTCGCGCGCGGCGTCGCGGCGACCAGCGGCGATGACATCGCGGCCGCCGCCGGCCTCTCGACGCGCACGATCTGGCGTTATTTCCGTTCGAAGGAGAGCGCAGTGGAGCCACTGTTCGCCGTCTCGTCATTGCGCTTTGCGTCCCAGCTCAGCGAGTGGCCGCTCGAGATCTCCATCGAGGCGCATCTGCATGCCTGCATCCGCCCCATGGATCAGACCCCGCGCGAAATCGCCGATGACATTCTCGCCGTCCGCCTCGTCGCGCTGCTGCCGAAGGAGCCGGCGTTGCGCTCGGCTTGGCTGATGTCCTGCCATGTCGCCGAGGAAACCATCGTCGAGGTGGTGGCGCGGCGGGCCAGGCGCTGGGCCACGGATTTCGATGTTCGCCTTTGTGCCGCCGCCGTGATGGCTGCGCTGCGGATCGTCGATGAAGACATCGCCTCCGCCGCGATCACCGATCGCCGCGAATTCACGCTGCCTGAAGTGATCGACCGGATGGCGGAGGCGATCAGAACCGCAAGCACCTTGCCGATCTGCGATCCCGTCGCGCCGTAGGGCGCACGGAAGACACCAACCCCCTCATCTGTTTTCGTCAACCAACGGAGTTCTCCCGATGGCACCAGCATTCGCGTATCCGAAAACCCGTCGCCTGGATCTTGTCGAGGACCATTTCGGCCAGTCTGTCGCCGATCCCTATCGCTGGCTGGAGGAAGATGCGCGCAACGACGCCGAAGTGGCCGCATGGGCGAAGGCGCAGAACGACGCCACCGAGAACTATCTGTCGACCTTGCCCGGCCGCGACATCTTCAAGACACGCCTGCAAAAGCTGTTCGATCATGAGCGTGTGAGCCCGCCATGGGCGCGCGGTGGCCGTTACTTCTATGCGCGGCAGAGCGGTTTGCAGAACCAGCCTGTCCTCGTGATGCGCGAGGGCCTCGAAGGCCCGGAGCGCGTGCTGATCGATCCCAACGACTGGTCGTCCGACGGCACCACGGCGCTCGGCGAGTGGGCCATATCGGATAACGGCGCGCTGATCGCTTATTCCGTCCAGCAGGCCGGCACCGATTGGCGCAGCATCAAGGTGTTCGACACAAATGCGCGCGAAGAGCTGGCGGATGAGGTGACGCGCGCACGCTTCACGACCATCGCGTGGACGAAAGACAACAGCGGCTTCTTCTACTCCCGCTATCCCGATGCGGCGGAAGGCGAGACATCGCAGGCCGGTGTGCAGAACCATGCGGTCTACTATCATGCGCTCGGCACATTGCAGGGGCAGGACCGCCTGATCTATGCGACACCCGACAAGCCGTATCTGATCAATGTCGGCTACACCACCGATGACGGTCGTTATCTCGTGCTGCTGTCGACGCCGGGGCCGGGTGCCAATGCGCTTGCGATCATCGATCTCGACACGCCCGACTGGGCGCCGCGGAAGCTGATCGAAAACTTCGATGCCGAATGGATGGTTTACGGCAATGTCGGCACAAGGCTCTTCATCGGCACCAACAATGGCGCCGAGCGCAAGAAGATCGTCTCGCTGGATCTGGCTGATACCGGGCTGGATTTTGAGGACGTCGTCGCCGAGCAGGACGCGAAACTGGCCTATGCAGCGCTGCTGGGCGGCCGGTTGCTCGCTGCCTATCTCGTCGATGCGAAGTCCGAATTGCGTCGCTACGGCCTCGATGGCACGCCGGAGGGCATCATCGATCTGCCGGGCATCGGCACGGTCGGCGGTTTCCGCGGCGATCAGGACAGCAACGAGGTGTTCTTCGTCTTCACCAGCTACAACATCCCGACCACGATCTATCGCTACGATGTCGCCGGCAACACGACCTATGTGTGGGCGAAGCCCGATGCCGGCATCGATCTCGATCGCATCCATGTCGAACAGCGCTTCTACGCCTCGAAGGACGGCACGCGCATTCCCATGTTCATCATCCGCCGCAAGGACGTGACGGGGCCGGCGCCGACGCTGCTCTATGCCTATGGCGGTTTCGGCATCAGCATGATTCCGTTCTATGCGCCGACGCAGATGGCGTGGGTGGAGCAGGGCGGCGTGTCTGTCGTCGCCAATATTCGCGGCGGCGGCGAATATGGCCGCGCCTGGCACGATGCCGGCCGTTTCGCCAACCGCCAGAACGCCTTCGACGATTTCATCGCCGCCGGCGAATATGTGAAAGCCGAGGGCATCGCCTCGCCCGATGGTCTTGCGATCCAGGGCGAGTCCAACGGCGGCCTCCTGATGGGCGCCGTGGTCAATCAGCGCCCCGATCTGTTCGCCGCCGCGCTGCCCGGTGTCGGCGTGATGGACATGCTGCGCTTTCCGCTCTTCACCGGCGGCAAGATGTGGATCGAGGATTTTGGCGATCCCCGGCAGGACCAGCATTTTCGCGCGCTGCGCAGCTACTCGCCCTATCACAACGTGCGATCGGGCGCTGACTATCCGGCGATCCTCGTCACCACGGCCGATACCGACGACCGCGTCATTCCCGGCCACAGCTTCAAATATGCCGCAGCGCTGCAAGCGGCCGATATCGGCGACAAGCCGCATCTCCTCCGCATCGAGACGCGCGCTGGTCATGGCGCGGGCAAGCCGACCGACAAGGTGATCGCGGAGACCGCAGACCAATGGGCCTTCATCGCGCGCTGGACGGGATTGGAAGTGAAGCAGCCGTAGGGCGGATGAGCGAAGCCGTCATCCGCCGCGGACTCTCCGTCACGGAATCGGCCAGCGGATGACGCTTCGCTCATCGGCCCTACGCCTGGCGGACGAGACTAAGGAACATGTAGGGTGGGCAAAGCGCAGCGTGCCCACCATCGTGTTCACGGCACTCGATGGTGGGCACGGCGCTGCGCTCCTTTGCCCACCCTACAGGTGGTTTAAAAATGTTCGGATATCGCACTGGGTTACGCTTCAATGCTCAATGCATGGAGCTCCGCTTTGCTCAAGTTTTTGGCCTTTGCATTAGGCGACGAGTTTCCTGCGCCGCCTTCTGAACCGTGTCCGGTACAAGTCCTTCTCGTGCAAGGCGAATGGACTCAGTTTGTACCGCGCTCATTCTCTCAAGATCATAGTATTGTGAGTAGTCCGTTTGTTTGACGGAACTTAGCTCTTCAAGAAGCCACTCGAATGTCGTGAAGCTTTTGTCGTCTGTTGCCTTACGCATGCACCATGCAAACAGGTCTGCAGCCTGAATGGGTAGGGCGTCATCGTCCGTCTGAAACCGAGGAGCCTCCGGGAGTATTGAGGCCGCTTCCGGTTCGCGATGCTCCATTATTGACTTTATGACTGGGTACCAAAGTTTCGCGCGTGGGCCGCAGATAACCTGTTCGTCGAAAACTATCTCGAAACGTTCGCGCAGGCCTGCGTCCCACAATGCGAAGCACGCCGCCAGTATCGTGCATTGAAAAGTCCAGAAATACGGATCGTTCCGAGGCTTTGGAAGGTTTGCCCATGTCAATGAATGCGCCTCTAGGTCAATCATCGAGTGCGTTACTATTCTGGCGTAGCGATTAATTATTTGTGCCAGACGGCGCAACTTGCGATCTCGATTTGCCGCGCTAACGCCATAGAAGCGACCGCTCAGGCCGGCTGCTTCCTTCATTTTAAAGACCGTAACAGCGGGATACTCTTTTAGGCACGCTCTCCATTCGTCAGAAAAGCTTGCCCAACTTTCAGAAGTGGAAATCAAGCTAACCAAGACAAAATGGCGCGTCGACCCTTTTCCTCCACTGTCGTCCACAAAAGCTTGTATCATCGTGAGCGGCCTCAGATTTACATTCTCTGATTGCTGCCAAGGAAAGATCGTTGTCTTTCGCTGGTCGAAACGAATCGTGACCTGCTAAGGTTAGTTAAAGTAAGCTTGGTTGATAATCGAGGGGGAAACCTTTTCCGCATGGGGTGAAGTGCTGTGAACTCTTGCGGCGATGCTCCAGATATACGATCATCATAACTGCAAATTGCGTAGTTTCGACAATCGTCTCGGCCGGCGGATTACGCTTTGCTCATCCGCCCTACGGCTACCCCGCCTGTGAGGCCTGCGTGCGGATATCCTGCGCCGTCCGGCGCAGTGGCACGAGATACTTCTCTTTCGCTTCCGTCTCGCTCAGCGTGCCCGAAATCGTGTTGATGCTGATCGCTGCCACAACGCGGCCGGCATGGTCGCGCACGGGCACGGCGATGCCGCAGATCGCGGGGTCGAGTTCGCCGTCGATCCAGCCATAGCCCTCCTGATCGACACGTTCGAGTTCGCGCCCGAGCTCGGCGGGATCGACGACGGTGCGCGCGGTGATCGGCTGGAAGTCGGTGGTCGCAAGATAGGTCGCGCGCTTGTCGGGCGGCAATGCTGCCAGCAGCACGCGGCCGAGCGAGACCACATGGGCGGGCAGGCGGCTGCCGATGGCGAGATTGGCGGAGAGGATGCGGCGCGCCGGCAGGCGCAGCGCATAGACGATCTCGGTCTCGTCGAGCACCGCCAGCGCGCAGGACTCGCCGGTCTCGTTGCGCAGGTCTTCCAGAGCGCGCTGGGCATAGCCCCAGTAAGGCAGCGCGTTGAGATAGGAGAGGCCGAGACCGAGCGCGCGCGGGCGCAGGCTGAAATAGCGGCCGTCGGCCTCGCAATAATTCATCGCCACCAGCGTCGCCAGCATGCGGCGCGCGGTGGCACGGCTCAGGCCAGCAATTGCAGCGACCTCCGACAGCGTATGGCGTCCGGGCGGCTTGCCGAGTGCTTCCACCGTCGCAAAACCCCGTGCGATCGCGCGCACAAATCCATCGCTCTCTTTCGCCACGTCAAACCTCTTCGACACGACCGACTTGCGGGCCGGTCAAAATCAGATCAATCTAGTTCGCTTGATGAATAAAAAGTTCGCCAGACGAACTAGTATGGGAGTTGATTGAATGATGCAAGCCCAAGTTTTCGAAACGGATTTCTGGAAGGACGCGAACCTGCGGAAGGTCTGGGACGAGATCGTCCCCGGCGCGCCCCGCAAGACGCTGCCTTATGTGCTGACCAAGGAGGCGATCCAGCTCTATTGCCGCTCGGTCGGCGAAGACCACCCATTGTACTTCGATGAAGCTTACGCGAAGGCGTCGCCCTATGGCGGGCTGATCGCACCGCCCTCGATCCACATCCTGCTGATGTTTTCCTGCACGCCCACCGATGACTGGATGCGCACGCCCGGCACCGTGAATGCCGGCCAGAGCTGGAGCTACAACATCCCGGCGCGGCCCGGCGATACCATCACGCTGCAGGCACGCGCGCTCGACAAGTTCATCAAGCGCGAGCGGCTGTTCGTCGTGCACGACAACGTCTTCTTCAACCAGCATGGCGACGTCATCTGCTCCGGCCGCGGCCAGACCATTCGCCCGATGTAAGCGCAGAGCAGGAGACAATTCATGAGCATGAACTTCGAGACATTGAATACCGGCGACATCATCGACGGTCCGAGCTTCGCCGTATCGCGCGAGTCCATTCGTCTGTTTTGCGACGGGTCGCTCGACTACAATCCGCTGCATCTCGATGACGACTACATGAAGAATGCGTTCGGCAAGACCAATTTCGGCGGCATCATCATGCACGGCATGAACAATTTCGGGCTCATCACCCGCATGCTGACCGACTGGGCCTATCCGGCTGGCGCCATTCATCGCCGCCTGGAAACGCGCTGGGTCAAACCGGTGAAGCCCGGCGATACGATCAGGCCGGAGGGCATCATCAAGGCCAAGCAGGCCACGCAGAAATCGCGCTGGGTGCTGATCGATGTGCTGGTGAAAA
The DNA here is from genome assembly GCA_023449855.1 of Pseudomonadota bacterium. Taxonomy (GTDB): domain Bacteria; phylum Pseudomonadota; class Alphaproteobacteria; order Rhizobiales; family Xanthobacteraceae; genus Tardiphaga. The sequence continues at coordinate 10,518 of JAEXHR010000084.1, forward strand.
ACCAGAATGATGAGAAAGTCGCTATTGGCGAAGCCATGGTCGAATTTCCGGCCGCGGCTTGATCGATATCAACGTCGTCAGCTTTGCATCATGGTGTGCGGCTAAGGTCGCACACCATTGAATAATGAAACTGATATTGAGGGACGAAATGAATTTGCTCGCAAGAGGCGTGCAGGCCGTCCTGGTCATTGCCTGCATCATCGCTGCGCCCGCCCAGGCGCAGATCATTCCCGGTAATCAGATCAGGGTCATCGTGCCGTTTCCCGCCGGCGGCACCACCGACATTCTCGCGCGCTTTGTCGCGCAATATCTGGGCGACAGGCTCGGCGTCACGACGCTGGTCGAGAACAGGCCGGGCGCATCCGGCACCATCGGCTCCGACATGGTGGCGAAGTCGCCTGCCGATGGCAGCGTGGTGCTGATCACCGCAACGCATCACGTCATCAATCCCAGTCTGCGCAAGCGCCTGCCTTACGACACGCAGAAGGATTTCTCGCCGATCGCGGTGGTGGCGACGGCGCCGAACGCGCTGTGCGTATCGAAGGACTTTCCGGCGAAGAGCGTTGCCGAATTGATCGCGATGGCGAAGCAGCAGCCGGGCAAATTGTCGTTCGGCTCCTCCGGCATCGGCGGCGCCAATCATCTCTCCGGCGAGTTGTTCAAGCAGATGGCCGGCGTCAGTCTCGAGCACATTCCCTACAAGGGCGCGGCGCCGGCGATGAGCGATCTGATTGGCGGCCATATCCCGATCATGTTCGATACCTTGCCGACGGTGCTGCCCGCCACGCAGGCCGGTAGCATCCGTGTGCTCGCGGTCACCAGCCTGCAGCGCGCAGCCTCGCTGCCGGATGTGCCGACGCTCGACGAAGCCGGCGTGAAGGGTTTTGAGGCGACGTCCTGGTTCGGCATGTATATGCCGCAGGCGAACGGGAACGCTGCCTATCGGAAACTGGTCTCGGCCATGGCGGAGATTCTGGCCGCGCCGGCGACCCGTGAAAAGTTCGCCACGCAGGGCGTCGAGCCCGGCAGGCGAACCGGGGCGGAATTCGCAGCCTTCGTGGATGCGGAAATCGCCAAATGGAGCACGGTGGTGAAGACCGCACACGTGCCGCAGGAATGACACTGTGCTGCCCCACGGAATTTGACGTTTGACGGCACAAACGCCTGTAAATGTCGTCCGTACGGGCCGTGATTTTGCCCGTTCGGATTGACAGTGGGACCGGTGGTGGCTAGAAACCGCGGGTCCCGGGCGGCTCGGCTGCCAGCGGGTTAAAGCCCATATTTCGCTGATTTCGGCCTGCGACGCACGGCATTTGAAGTCACGATCGCAAGCTATCAGGATCGACCGATGAAAGTCCGTAACTCGTTGAAATCGCTGCGTGCCCGTCACCGCGACAACCGTCTGGTCCGCCGCAAGGGCCGTGTCTATGTGATCAACAAGACCCAGCGCCGCTTCAAGGCTCGCCAGGGTTAAGTCGTTGTCTGGCTGGAAAGTTTCCGGCCGGCATCGCGATATCACAGGTGTTTGACGCGCTGCCGCTTTGCAGCGCGTTTTTTCGTGTCTAGACTTCCCGCATGGCATCGCAAGTCCGGACCGCAGGTTTTGGCCTCTTGCTGACCGCGCTTCTCGCGGCCGGTCCCGCTTTCGCGCAGGTCAAGGACCCGAAATCGGTGCAGCCCGGCTCGCCCAAAACCATCCCGCAAGCCCCTGAAAAGCTTCCGAAAATCGGCGCGGACAAGATCCGGGGGCTGGATTTTCTGTTCGGCGCGCTCAAGGCCGCGCCCGATGAAGCCAGCGCCAAACATGTCGAAGGTCGAATCTGGGCGCAGTGGTCGCAGACCACCAGCGACACGGCCGCGCTGCTGATGACCCGCGCCAAGACGGCGCTGGATGCCAAGCAGATCGACGTGTCGGTCAAATTGCTGAGCGCCGTCATCAAGTTGAAGCCCGATTACATCGAGGGCTGGAACCGGCGCGCGACGCTGTATTACCTGCAGAACGATTACACCCACGCGCTCGAGGACATCGAGCAGGTGCTGGCGCGCGAGCCCCGGCATTTCGGCGCGCTGGCCGGACTCGGCATGATCATGCAGGAATTCGGCGACGACAAACGGGCGCTGGAGGCCTATCGCAGGGCCCTCGCCGTCAATCCGCATCTCGAAAAGGTGCCGGAACTCGTCAAATCCCTGACCGAAAAGGTCGAAGGCCGGGACATCTAGCGCGAGATCATTTCAGCAAGACCGTCCCGCTCAGCGCATCGCAGCCGTGCTGCGGCAGTTTTTCGCGCGATATCGGCCCGGGAATCAAACTTCCGACACATGAAATAGGCGAAAAGGGCGCTTTCCAGAATCTTCGAAGGGGCCCGTTTTGGCGAAGAAGTCTTTCCCGCTTTTCGCATTGCTGTGTCTGTTGCTGGTTGCGCCGTTCAGCGCGCCGGCATTCGCGCAAAAGGTGGACGCGCCGGCCGCCGCCGCCGCGCCGGCGTTGACGCCTGAGCAAGCGAAGGCCGCGCTCGAGACATTGCAGAACGATGCCAAGCGCAAGGAGATGATCGACACGCTGCAGGCGATCGCCCTGGCGAAGCCTGCAGAGCCTGAGAAAAAGCCCGCGATCCCGCTCGATGCCGACAGCCTCGGCGCGCAGCTTCTGGTGACCATTGCGGACCAGCTCGGCGACATGTCGCGCGAAGTCTCGATGGCGGTGCAGCAGGTCACGCGCTTTCCGGCGCTGTGGTACTGGCTGCAGAATGCAGCCAACGATCCCGCCACCTATCATCTGTTGTTCGACATTGCCTGGAAACTCGTCGTCGTGTTCGGCGGCGCGCTGGCTGCCGAATGGCTTGTGGTCTGGCTGCTGCGGAGGCCGCAAGCGGCGCTGGAGGCGCGGATTCCCTTCGTCGCGCGTGCTCCCTCCGCGGTCATCGCCAGTATCGATCCGCCGTCGTCGACGGCCGATATCACCGAAGCGCCCGATCTCAACACGCGCCGCCGCAGCCTGACGCGCGCCTGGCAGTCGCTGCTGCGGCTGCCTTATGTGATCGGCCGCCTGCTGCTCGAACTGATTCCGATTTTCGTCTTCACCGGTACCGTCTCGCTGCTGCTCGGTACGCAAATCGGTGACGCCGGCACCACGCGCCTTGCCATCCTCGCCATCGTGAATAGTTATGTGGTCGCGCGTGCGATCATCTGCGCCATGCGTGCGCTGTTCGGTCCGCTCGCTCTGTTCCGGGTGAAGGAAGAGACCGCCGCCTATCTCGAAATCTGGACGCGTCGCATCGTCGGTGTTGGGGCGACCGGCATCGCGCTGGCCAATGTCGCGCTGATGATGGGCCTGTATCGCTCCGCTCACCTCGCATTGATCAAGCTCGTCATGCTGGTCGTGCATCTGTTTGTCGTCGTGATCATCCTGCAGTGCCGCAAGCCCGTAGCCGATGCGCTGCGCGCACCGGTCGGAGCGACCGGCTTCGTGAATGGCATGCGCAATCGGTTCGCCGGCCTCTGGCATGTATTGGCCATGGTCGTGGTGATGGCTGCATGGGCGATCTGGGCGCTCAACATCCGGAACGGCTACGCGCTGTTGCTGCAATATATCGTCGGTACGGTGATCGTGGTGCTGGCCACGCGGCTGGTCTCGATGATGGCACTCAGCCTGATCGATCGCGGCTTCCGCATCCGGCCGGAAGTGTTGAAGCGCTTCCCGGGGCTGGAGACACGGGCCAATCGCTATCTGCCGCTACTGCGCAAGGTGGTCGCGGCGATCATCGCGGTGATCGGCCTTGTCGCCTTGCTTGAAGTCTGGGGCGTCAACGCCATCGTCTGGTTCTATGGCGGGCAGATCGGCAGCCGCGTCGTCTCCGCTGTTGTCACGGTCGCTATCGCAGCGGTGACTGCCGCTGTCGTGTGGGAAGGCACCAATGCGCTGATGGAGCGCCAGCTCACCTCGCTCACGCGCGACGGCCACTTCGCGCGCGCGGCGCGGCTGCGCACCTTCCAGCCGATGCTGCGCACGGCCTTGCTCGGCGTCATCATCGCGGTGATCGCGCTGACGGTGCTGAGCGAGATCGGTGTCAATGTCGCGCCGCTGCTGGCCGGCGCCGGTATCCTCGGCGTCGCCATCGGTTTCGGCTCGCAGAAGCTGGTACAGGACGTCATCACCGGCCTGTTCCTGTTGCTGGAGAGCACGGTGCAGGTGGGCGACACAGTCACTGTGTCGGGCTTGACCGGCGTGGTTGAAAACCTCTCGATCCGCACCATCCGGCTTCGTGCCGGTGATGGCTCGGTGCACATCATTCCGTTCAGCGCCGTAACGACGATCACTAATGCCAGCCGCGGTGCCGGTAATGCGGCGGTGTCGGTCAGCGTCGATTACAAGGAAGATACCGATCGTGTCGGCGAGATCCTCAAGGAGATCGCGGTCGGAATGCGCAAGGAGGACGCTTATCGTCCGCTCATGCGCAGCGATCTCGAATTGTGGGGTGTCGACAAGGTGGATGGTTCGATGGCGACGCTTGTCGGCCAGATCCGCTGCACGGATTCCGGACGCTGGGGCGTGCAGCGCGAATTCAATCGCCGCATGAAGATGCGTCTGCAGGAAGAAGGCATTGCGATTGCCACGCCGAACCAGACCGTGGTCATGCAATTGCCGCCGCCGGCGAAGGAGGAAGTCGCCGACGAGAGCGAGGCCACTGAAGTGAAACAGGAAAAGCGCCGCGCGTGACCGGTTCGCGCGGCGGTTAACTCAGGGCGGCGTCAACTCAGACTGTCATCACCCGCGCAGGCGGGTGATCCAGTAAACGCAAGCGGCACAGATATTCACCAAACGCAAGCTTACTGCATCGCCCGGTCAGGCCGGGCTATGACAGGACGAGCTGAAGTAACTAGTGCAGCGCGCCGGTTCCCGGGCGGATCGCACCGCCCCGGATCGATGCCGCATAAAGTTGCTGCAACTCTGCTTCAAGTTGTTCGTTGACCAGCAGCAGAGCCTTCACGGCGCCGCGCAGATCTCCGTTACAGGCCGATACGATTTCGTCGATATCGGTTTCGATCAGATCGGGCGCCATTTTCAATCTCCGCTTTCGATCACTGGCGATCATGCCGACACTCCACCTCGCGATGATGGCAACAACCTGCCCAATCGCGTGCTGTTCCTGTGGATAGCGTGGATAGCGCCGTGGAGCTCGGGAGCGCAGGCGATGTGGCGAAGGCTCGCGCAAGCCCCATATTCACGCTGGTATCCCCGCTTTATTTCCGTCCCTGGATCGTTTCGGTGAGAAAAATCGTGCTGGTTCTGCTCGCGCTGCTTGTTGTGCCGATTGGCGTGTCGGCGGCCAGATACTGGACGGGCGATCGGTCCGTGCACTGGCAAAACGCCGATCGCTCGAGTGCCGGTCTGCTGCCGCCGGCCGCCGAGCATCCCGAGGCACTGGTCCGGGTTTTTGCAGCGCGCACAGTCCGCTGGCGCGGTATTTTCGCCGTTCATAGCTGGGTCGTTTTCAAGGAAAAGGGCGCGAGCAGCTACACCCGCTATGATTATACCGCCTGGGGCGACCCGATCCGTCTCAACGGCTTTGCCGCCGATGGCCGCTGGTTTGGCGACGAGCCGGTGGCGATTGCTGCGGCAGAGGGCGCGGCGGCGGAGAGGATGATCCCGAAGATCAGGGCGGCCATCGCCGGTTATTCCTGGCGGGCTTACGGCGATTATCGGGCGTGGCCTGGGCCTAACTCCAATACATTCGTCACCGCGGTGCTGGCGGCGGTACCGGAACTGCAGGTGGCTTTACCGCCCACCGCGATCGGCAAGGATTTTCCCTATGAAGGGAATGTACTTGGCTGGACGCCGTCGGGGACCGGCGTGCGAGCGACATGGGGCGGCTATCTCGGTCTGACCGTCGGCTGGATCGAAGGCGTCGAACTCAACATTCTCGGAGCCGTTCTCGGTTTTGACATTCGCCGCCCGGCGATCAAGCTGCCGGGCATCGGGCGGCTCGGCATGAGCATGTAAGCGAGCGAAACCGCCATCCAGCTGAGGCGTATTTGATTCGTGCTCAAACTCTCCTCCACATTGCTGATCCCTTTCGTGCTGGTCGCCATCCCGTGTGCGCTGGCGCTGTTTACACAGTTCGAGGTGCGGGAGCTGGAACGTCGGTTTCCACCGGCCGGCCAGTTCTTTGATGTGACAGGTGCGCGCCTGCATGTGCTCGATCTCGGCCCGCACGATCCGGCTCGCGTCCCGATCGTACTGGTGCATGGCGCGAGCTCCAATCTTGGTACCATGCGGGTGCCGCTCGGAGATCTGCTGGCGAAGAACCATCGCGTCATCCTGATCGATCGCCCCGGCCATGGCTGGAGCACGCGCAGCGAGAATCTGTCGCCGGCGCTGCAGGCGAAGATGATTGACGATGTGCTCGGCCAATTGCAGATCGAACGCGCGATCATCGTCGTGCATTCGCTGGCCGGCGTGCTCGGCCTGCGGATGGCGCTCGATTATCCGCGACGTGTCGCCGGGCTCGTCTCGCTGGCCGGTGTCGCCTATCCATGGCCGGGCGGCGTGGGCGTCTATAATGCGGTGGTGACGACGCCGGTGCTCGGGCCGTTGCTCGCCTATACGGTCACACTGCCGCTGGGTCTGCTGCTGGCTGAGCCGGGCACACGCAGTGTGTTTGCACCGCAGGCCATGCCGGATGGCTACATGACCGAAAGCGCGATTCCGCTGCTGTTGCGGCCGCGCGAATTCCTTGCCAATGCCTGGGACCTGGTGACGCTGAAGGCGGCGGTGACCGAGCAGGCGCCGCGCTACGCCGAGCTCCGGATGCCCGTGGTCGCTATTACCGGCGATGCCGACACCACGGTCTCGCCCGAGATTCATTCAAGACGGCTCATCGAGACGGTGCCATATGGCAAACTAATCCTGCTGCCGGGCGTTGGGCATATGGTGCAAAATGCGGCCCCGGAAGTCGTCCTGCGCGAGATCGAGCAGATGATCTCCGCTGACACAAAACCGAAGGCTGCGGCACGTTAACATTCCACCCGACCGACTTCACAACAGCGAGGAGAAGAGCATGAGCACGACATTCGGATCGGCCAAATGGCAGGGCGGCATCAAGGACGGCAAGGGATCGATCTCGACCAAGAGCGGCGCGCTTGCTGACTATCCCTATGGTTTCGCCAGCCGCTTTGAAGGCAAGCCCGGCTCCAATCCGGAAGAATTGATCGGCGCCGCGCATGCGGCCTGTTTCACCATGGCGCTGTCGCTGATCCTCGGTGAGGCAGGCATGAAGGCCGATCAGATGGACACCAAGGCGGATGTGACGCTGGAGAAGCAGGGCGATGGCTTCGCCATCACCAAGGTGCATCTGACGCTGTCAGCGAAAATTCCGGGTGCGGACAAGGCGAAGTTCGATGAGTGCACGGCGAAAGCAAAGGCCGGTTGTCCGGTGTCGAAACTGCTGAAGGCAGAGATCACGCTGGACGCGACGCTGGAAGGCTAGCGTCGTAGCCCGGGTGGAGCGGAGCGTAACCCGGGGACCGGCGTTTCAGTTGGTTTGACATCCCCGGATTGCGCTCCGCTCCATCCGGGCTACAGGCTCAACTACACATCTGCGTCATTCGGCCCGACATAGGCGATGCGCAGCATGTTGGTCGCGCCCGGCGTGCCGAGCGGTACGCCGGCCACCACGATCACGCGCTGGCCAGCTTTCGCAAAGCCATCGCGGAACGCGATGCGGCAGGCGCGGTCGACCATGTCGTCCTGGTCCTTCGCATCTTCCGCCACGACGCAATGCACGCCCCAGGCGACCGACAGCTTGCGGCCGCCAGCGAGGTTTGGCGTGATGGCGACGATCGGCGGCTTCGGCCGCTCGCGGGCAACGCGCATGGCGGTCGAACCCGAACTGGTCCAGCAGATGATCGCCGATAGTTCCAGCGTCTCGGCGATCTGCCGTGCAGCGTCCGCAATTGCGTCGCCAACGGTCGATTCCGGGCCGGGGCGCTGCCCGGTGAGCACGGTGCGATAGGTCGGGTCGCGCTCCACCTCCTCGCCGATGCGGTTCATGGTCGAGACCGCTTCCACCGGGAATTTGCCGGCGGCGGATTCCGCCGAGAGCATCACGGCGTCGGCGCCTTCATAGATCGCGGTGGCGACGTCGGAGACTTCGGCGCGGGTCGGTACCGGGCTCTGGATCATCGATTCCAGCATCTGCGTGGCGACTACCACCGGCTTGCCGGCGCGGCGCGCCATCCGCGTCATGCGCTTCTGCAGGCTCGGCACGCGCTCCAGCGGCAGTTCGACGCCGAGATCGCCGCGCGCGACCATCAGCGCGTCGGATGCCTCCAGAATGGATTCGAGACGATCGATGGCCTGCGGCTTCTCGATCTTCGACATGATGGCGGCGCGGCCGCGGACCAGGCGCTTGGCCTCATGTACGTCCTCGGCGCGTTGCACGAAGGAGAGCGCGACCCAGTCGATGCCGGTTTCCAGCGCGGCTTCAAGATCGCTGCGATCCTTCGGCGTCATGGCCGAGACCGGCAGGTCGGTGTCCGGCAGGCTGACGCCCTTGCGGTCGGAGATGCGTCCGCCGACGACGACACGCGTCACTGCGCGATCCGATGAGGTTTCCTCGGCAATCAGCTTCAGTTTGCCGTCATCGATCAACAGCGCATGGCCGGGGCGCAGCGCGGCGAGGATTTCCGGATGCGGCAGGTGCACGCGGGTGACGTCGCCGGGCTCGGGATTGGAATCAAGCGTGAAGGCCTCGCCGTTCTTGAGCTGGACGCCGCCTTCAGCAAAAGCGCCGACGCGCAGCTTCGGGCCCTGAAGGTCGACGAGAATGCCGATCGGGCGGCCATAGCTGCTCTCGACATTGCGGATGGTCTTCACCAGTTCGCGCATCTTGTCGTGGGGCGTGTGGCTCATATTGATGCGGAACACGTCGGCACCGGCTTCGAACAGCTTGCGGATCATCGCGCTGTCGGAGGAGGCGGGGCCGAGCGTGGCCAGGATCTTGATGCGGCGTTGTCGTCTCATGTCTCGGCTCGTTCTATTGCTTGGTGCCCGGCGTCGTTGCCGGCGGCGATCCCGCAGGCGCGTTGCCCGGATTGTTCGGCAGTGCAGGGAAGCCTGCGCCCGGCGCACCCGGCGGCGGGCCTCCCGGACCCGGCATGCCCGGCAATTTGGGTGGTTGCTCGTTGGTCTCGGTCAGTTGGACCGTCCAGGCGCGCTGTTCACCGGTATCGACTTCAAAGAAGCCGGTGCGATCGAAACCGCGCGCCAGGCAATTCTCTGTCCCCTTGATGGTGAATTCCTTGTCACGCGAGCACATGAAGGCCTGACCCGACCATTCACCGCCACGGTCGTAGTCGATGGCATAGATATAATAGTACCGGGCCACCAGGGTTCCGCGCAGCAACGTCTCGCAAGCGCGCGAGGACACGTTCCACCATCCCTCGGTGGTCCAGCCATCGGCGTCCTTGTAACCGAGGGCGATGCCGACCCGGCTCGACGTGTTGTTGCAAAGCCGGAAGTCCGCCGCCGCAGGTGTCGCCCACATGCAAGCCAGCATAACGGCCAGAACTGGCAGCAGGCTGGCCCATGAACGGGCGCGGGATGGGCTGTGGGGATTCGCGATGATCATTCGGCGTCGATATATATCAGTTCCTTGACGGTTTCGCGTGACCGGACTGGCCTGTCAACGGCAGCAACCGATTCGGCGGGGCGCCGGTACTTTGACCCGTGTTATGGCGAAATCTGGTAAAGAACCCATCTTACGCGCTTACCGGACACTTTGAGCGAGACGAGACATGGCGATTGACGAAAAGACGCAGACCGAACTCGAGGCCGCGGTGTTCCGCCGCCTGGTGGCGCATCTGCAGGGTCGCACCGATGTGCAGAATATCGATCTGATGAGTCTCGCAGGCTTCTGCCGCAATTGCCTGTCGAACTGGATGAAGGAGGCGGCGGACGAGCGCGGCGTTGCCCTGAGCAAGGACGAGAGCCGTGAGGCCGTCTATGGCATGCCCTACGAGACCTGGAAGTCGCTGCACCAGAGCGAGGCGACGCCGGAGAAGCTCGAGGCCATGAAGAAGGTCCATCCCGGACATTGACCGGATTGCAACCCCTGGCAGCCCCTGCGCGATCAATTCTGTGGGGGCGCTGTGGATGATTCGGCGTGCGGCTTGACCCCATCCATGATGGTCGCGAGTGTCGAAATAGAGACAAGTTTTTAAGAGACTGGTGCCCATAAACGGCGCCTCTCGCCCATCACCATCACACCACATCAGTTCAGGAGTTTCCGATGGCCACCAATGCTGCGTCCGTGCTGGACGATCAGGCAACGCACTCTTTCGCCAAGGAACAGCTGAAAGCCATCGTCGAGCGCATCGAGCGCCTGGAAGAAGAGAAGAAGACGATTTCCGACGACATCAAGGACGTCTATGGCGAAGCCAAGGGCAATGGCTACGACGTGAAGGCGCTGCGCACCATCATCCGCCTCCGCAAGCAGGACGCCAACGAGCGCGCCGAGCAGGAGACGATCCTGGAGACCTATCTGCAGGCGCTCGGAATGCTGTGAGGCAAAGGCCTTGTAGGATGGGTTGAGCGTAGGCGCGGTCAGCGCCGAAGCGACAACCCATCGGCCGAGCTCGCCGCATCGACAGGCGGCATGGGTTTTCGCTACGCTCAACCCATCCTACGGCCGTTCAGCAGAGAAATTACCGCAGGGCTGCGGTGCGCATCGCAAAGCTCGTGGTCATCAGCTTTGCCGTTGCCGAGCCCGTGAACTGATCGCTTGCCAGCCCTGCCTGCGGATCATCCGAGAAGCTCATCGCCACCACGCTTTGCGGCTTGGCGAAATGCGCGCGCAGCACGGTGAGATCGCCGTCGCCGATGGACGAGACCGACATCGAGTTGACGACGCTCGGCGCCACGATCATCGCGCGGGTCCAGATGTGATTGTCGGGAATATGCGCGGCGGTCAGGCGCGCGGCGATGGCCACCGGGCCTGCCTGACCCATGGTCTTGCCGATCACTGTGGTGACCTCGTTCACGACCATCGAATTCTTGTTCGGCGCATTCGGGCGGACGCTGCGCGGGATCGGCGCGCTGGCGGCCACCACGTGCGAGCGGTCCACCGGCGAATTGCTGGGGAGCGCATAGGCCATCGCCTTGGCGAAGGTCGATTCACCCCGCGTGGGCTGCGGATCGGCAATCTGTTCGAGGGCCTGGCGCGCGGTGAGGGCGGCGACCTGTTGCGGTGTCGCCTGCTTCGGCTCTGGGATATCATCCCAGAAACCGCGGGCATTGATGATGTCCGTGGGGGTCTGCGGGCGACCGTCGGACTTCGGCGGCGTCGCTGCTGCGACCTGCTGCTTCGGACGCGGGAGCGGGATGGTTTCGGTATCTGCGGAGGCCAGCACCACATTGGCCGTGGCCGGCTTGGCGCGCGGCATCGGCACGGGTTCTGCGGATGGCGCGGGCGCTGCCGCAGCGACGACTGTCGGAGCAGGCGTCGGTTTGCTCGGCGCAATGGCCGGCGCTGCCGATTCATCCTCATCGTCAGACGACTTGCGGCCGAATAGCGAGGCCAGAAGGTTGCCCGGCTTGCTGCTGGCGAGGCTCACGCTGTCGCCGGAGCCGCGCTTCTGGATATCGGCGGCGGCGAGCTGATAGCCGGGCATCGTGCCGCCGCTGGACGGCAGATGCACAGTGCGGCCATTCGGGAAGACACGTTCGAGCTGCGCATAGGTCATGCGCGGCCAGTGGCGGATGCTGCCGGTGTCGAGATGAACGAAAGGCGAGCCGGAGGTCGGATAGAAGCCGACGCCGCCGCGCTGCAGGCGCAGGCCGGCGATGCGGATCTTCTCCAGCTGGACGCCGGGAATGAAGAAATCCATCGCATGGCCAAGCATGTGCTGGCTGTGGCGCGCGACGCCCGAGGAGCGGCGGCGCAGCATGGCGTTGGTTGCGGGCGAGCGATAGGCGGAAATGATCTGGATCGGCGCCTTGCCGTCGACGTCGCGATAGACCTCCCAGACGATGTCGAACAGGCGCCGGTCCATCGTGGTCTGGTCGTGGTTGCGCCAGTCGCGCAGGAAGTAGTTGAGTTTCTTCAGGCCCTCTTCGTCATAGCGCCCGTTGCGCTTGAAGGTGACGGTGAGGTCTTCGCCGGAATGAGTGTGGTGGAAGGAGAGGGTGCGGGTCTCGCTATCGGCGGTCGCGTTGTGAACAGACGTCGCGCTGGCCATCAGCACCAGCGAGGCCAGACCGGCATTCATGCCGGCGCGCGAAGGACGCCATTTTACTTTGCGTGCGAAACCAGCCGGCACGTCGGAGCCCACCCAAGTTACTCAAACTCTCTCGCAACCCCATGTGGCGAAAGAGGGTGAATCCAGTGTTAAAACGGGAGGGTTAACCGAGGTTTACGCCGCTCCCCCCAAGTTGGCATTTCTGCCACTGTCAAGCTTAACGCGCTGACTATGGCGAAAACTAGCCCTCTGCTGTGTTCCAGGTGGACGATGGTTAATCCTGCAACCGAACGGTTGCACAAAGGTGGGGCGTGCTGGCTATAAGCTTTTGATAATAATAATTTTTTTCTTCCTTTCTGAGTATGGTCGCGCGATCTGCCCGGCCGGTCCTGTCGGGCTTCAGAAAAACGGGAGGCCGATGTCGCGCAGCCCGCTGCCCGTCGTCCTTGAAGTAAGCAGTGGCGGCGACCATTCGTCGCCAGCTCGTCGCAGAAAGATTCGTCATGAAACCTATAATCACGGCCTTCAGGAATTCTCCTGACCGCGGTCAGGGGCTGGCGCGCGACATGCAGGTTCGCTGGGCGCTGGAAGAGGTCGGCCAGCCGTATGATGTTCGTCTGGTGACATTCGCCGAGATGAAGGAAGCCGCGCATCGCGGGCTGCAGCCCTTTGGGCAAATTCCCAGCTATGAGGATGGCGATCTCGCGCTCTTTGAGTCCGGCGCCATCGTGCTGCAGATCGCGGAGCGTCACGCCGGCCTGCTACCAGAAGATCCGCCGGCACGGGCCCGTGCGATCATGTGGATGTTCGCGGCGCTGAGCACGATCGAGCCGCCGATCGTCGAGCGAGACGCTGCGATCCTTACCGAAAGCGATGCGCCCTGGTTCGCGGCACGCCAACCCCTGCTCGAAGAGCGGGTCCGCAATCGCCTGGCCGATCTCTCCCGTGCACTCGGTGACGCCGAATGGCTGGAACCCACCTTCACCGCGGGTGACCTCATGATGATCGGCGTGCTGCGCCGCTCGCGTGGTTCGGGACTGCTCGAAGAACATCCCAATCTCGTCGCCTATGTCGCACGCGGCGAAGCGCGGCCCGCTTTCAAGCGCGCTTTCGACGATCAGTACGCTGTTTTCCTTGCCGCTGCGCGACGGGAAGGGGAGACCAGCTAACAAAAAGGGCTCCATCCGAGGATGGAGCCCTTTTTAGTCTTTCGTCTGGATCGCTCTGCTTACCGGATTTCGGTGCGGCGTCCGCGCGGACCCGGCGCCGGTTGCGGCTGGGACATGCCGCCGCCGAACAGGCGTTCGAAGAAGTTCGGCTCGCTGTTGCCGCGGGCGCCATCGTTGAAGGCGACGCCCTGCGGGATGTTGGCGCGCGGGCGCGTATAGCTCGGCTGGGCGCGGGCGACCACCTGCTCCAGATCCTTGCCCTTGGCGTTCTTCAGGATGTTCAGCATCTGCGCATCGCGGCCATAGACGTCCTTGCGCATCTGCAGCTTGCCGGCGTCGTCCACATAGGCGGTCTGATAGGTGATGTTGACCGGGATCGGCGTCGGGAATTTCAGGTCGATCTCGCTGCGGCCATACATGCCGCGCACCTTCTCCGGCGTGTAGCGCTCGTTCGGCATGGTAATGTTGAGCAGCGTCGCGGCGTACTGGTCCGGGTTCTGCACGCGCATGCAGCCGTGACTGAAGGCGCGCTCTTCGCGACCGAACAGGTTCTTGTCCGGCGTGTCATGCTGATAGACGAGGAACTTGTTCGGGAAGTTGAAGCGGATGCGGCCGAGCGCATTGGCTTCGCCCGGCGGCTGCGACACATGGATGCTGCCATCCGCGTTGCGCGTCAGCTTCAGGCCCATGCGGTCGAGAACCGTCGGGTCCTGCTGCAGCGCCGGCAGATATTCGTTGTAGATGATCGACGGCGGTACGTTCCAGGTCGGATTGACCGTGATGTACTTCATCGTCTCGGTCATCAGCGGTGTGGCATGCTTGCCGACTTTGCCCACGACGACGCGCGTGGTCCAGACCTGACCGCCGTTCTGCATCACCTTCAGTGTATAGTCCGGGATGTTCAGCATCACATAGGCATTGCCGAGCGATGCGGCGCCGAGCTGGCGCGGCAGCCAGCGCCAGCGCTCCAGATTGACCAGCAGCGTATCGATCTGGCGATCGCGCTTCGGTGCGTTGATGGCGCGCACGGTGGCGTCGTCCAGGACACCGGTGGCCTTCATGTTGCTGTTCGCCTGGAATTTGCGAACGGCCTCTGCCACCTCGGCATCGTATTTGGTGTCGCTGGCATTGGCGACATGGAGGCGGGCGCGCAGCTGCGGCACGCGGTAGTCTTCCGCAACCGTCGGGTTCGGATTCTTCTTCGTCGCCTTGGTGAACTTGAGCGCCGGACCTTCGACGATCGGCTGCACCGGCATTTCGCTCTCGCCGCGCAGTTCGGCGAGCTTGGCCTTCAGCTTCTTGTAGCCGTCATGCTGCGGATTGTAGCTGGCGAGCGCAGACGAGGCGTCCTTGGCGGTCGAGACATTGGCGAGCACTTCGGCCGGGTCGGTCGGGTGCTCGGGATACATGATGTCGCCGTCGATCTGCGACCAGTGCATGCGGCCGCTCTGGGCCTGGCGGGCATAGTCCAGCATGCTCGCGGTGAGCTTCAGCTCGGCCTCGGCCTGTGCCTCCGGCGTGCTCGCTGCGGTGAAGTCCGGCACCGGATAATCGGAGGCATCAAGGCCTTCGCTGCCGGCATCCTTCAGGCGGGCAATCACGCCTTTGGCGGCGGTGGTGGCGAGGCCGCCCTGGGTCCACAGCGGCGCAAAATCACGCGCGGTATAGAACTTCTCGACGGCGGCGCGCTCGCCCTTGCGGTCGAACTGGCGCGATGCCTTGTTGCCGAGCATCTCGCGCAGCTTGTCGGCGACCGCCTGGTCGGTAGTCGCGACAGTCGAGGCTGGCTTGGCAATATCCCTGGCCACATCCTTCGGCGGTTCGGCGCTCGGCGCCGCGGGGGCAACGGCGGCTGCGGGAGCGGCTGCCGGAGCAGGCGCAGTGGCAGTCTCGGCCGGCTTGGCTTCTTCCGGCTTGGTCTCGGTCACCTTCGGAGCTTCGCTCGACGTGGCGCCAACGGCCTTCTCCGATGCCTTCGTGGCATCCGGCACGGACGCGGTGGTTTCGGATGCCATGTCGGCCTTGAAATCGGCGGCGGTGGGCGGCGGAACGTTGGCTGGCTCGGGGCGCGGCACGGCTGCATCGATGGCGAGTTCGGAGACGCTGTCGCGCGGCGAGACGCTCGGTTGTGCTGTCGCGGCGCCGGCGGAGACCGTCAGGAATGTAGCAGCCACGGCCATGAGCACGCGGTCGAATCCAGAACGGCTCTTATTGATGTCTCGCATTCTCGTTCCTCTCGAGTGAACCTGTTCCGGCTCGCTTGGAACAGTTCCAGTCTCACATCAAAGCTTCGGTTGAAGCGTTCGTATGTCGCGATTCACTACGCAGACGATACATCGGCCCGATCCGGGTGCCACCACCCAGCGGGCCGTTTGCGAACAAACTGACGCTAACCCGCATGGTTTGCAACGTCGCACCCTTTGCCGACAGCTGCTTTTGACTTCGTGTGTAACAACGCCGCAACGGTTCAAGTTCCCCTGCCACAACAAGGGCATGTTCGTTGCGTGCGGAGCAACAAATTGAGGCGGGCTGCGCCTCGTCGTACCTGACTATGTTTCGTCGGTCGGGGTCGGATTATTATCCGCAGCTTCGTCGAGTTTCCGATACAGCGTCGAGCGACCGATCTTCAGGCGGCGTGCGACTTCCGACATCTGGCCGCGGTAATGCGAGATGGCAAAGCGGATGATCTCGGATTCGAGTTCTTCCAGTGGCCGGACCTCGTTGTCCGCGGCGAGCATGTTCAGGCTGCCTGCAGCAGCAAGCAGTGGTGCAGCGTCCGGCACCATGTTCGGTGCTGTGGCGTGATAGACGGGCTCTACGATCAGCGGCGCGCTGACCTGGGGGGCCATGGATGGCGTTTGTGCCGAGGCCAGCGGGAAATCCGCATGCCCGAGCTGGTCGCCTTCGCTCATCACCACGGCGCGGTAAACTGCATTTTCGAGCTGCCGGATGTTGCCCGGCCAGTCGAGCTGGGTCAGCACCGACATGGCTTCGCCGGAAATGCTGGTTATCGGGCGGTTCTCCTCGGCGCAGAACCGAGCGAGGAAGTGCCTCAGCAGGTGCGGGATGTCCTCGCGACGCGCGCGCAGCGGCGGCACCGTCAGCGGCAGCACATGCAGGCGATAGAACAGATCCTCGCGGAAGTGCCCGGCTTTGACGAGGTCGAGCAGCTGCTTGTTGGTCGCGGAGACGATACGGACATCGACCTTGACCGGGCGGCGGCCGCCGACGGCTTCCACGGAGCCTTCCTGCAATGCGCGCAGCAGTTTCACCTGCGCATTGAGGGGCAGTTCGCCGACTTCATCGAGGAAGAGGGTGCCGCCGGAGGCTTCGACGAATTTACCGGCATGGCGTTCGGTGGCGCCGGTGAAGGCGCCCTTCTCGTGGCCGAACAGGATCGACTCGACGAGATTGTCGGGGATGGCGCCGCAATTCACGGCGACGAAAGGCTTGCTGCTGCGCTCGCCGGAGCCATGGATGGCGCGGGCGATGACTTCCTTGCCGACGCCGGACTCGCCTTCGATCAGCACGGGAATGGACGACGATGCCGCTTTTCGAGCGGCACGGAGCACCGTTTCCATGGCGGCGCTGCGGGTGACGATGTCGGCGAAAGTGAGCTTGCCTTCGCGGCTGTGGCGGATGCGCTGCAATTCGCCTTTCAGCGCGCTGGTGTTCAGCGCATTGCGCAGCGACACCTGCAGGCGCTCGGCGCTGACCGGCTTGACCACGAAATCATGGGCGCCGGCGCGCATGGCCGAGACCACATTGTCGATGCCGCCATGGGCGGTCTGGACGATGACGGGAATGTTGAGACCGGCGTCGCGAATGCGCTCGAGCACGCCCATGCCGTCGAGGCCGGGCATCACGAGGTCGAGCAGCACGGCATCGATGGCAGGCGCGTCCGGATCGATCAGGCGCGCCATGGCGGCATCGCCGCTTTCGACCACGACGGCCTCATAGCCGCAGCGCTGCACCATGTTCTCGACAAGACGGCGCTGGACCGCGTCGTCGTCGGCAATGAGGATTCGTTCTGCCATGGTCGCTCCGGACGGGCACGCCAGGAAAGGAGTGTCCCGAATTGAGCCAAAATGACGATCAAAATTTAATGTTTCGATAATATCCGCCGGGCGGGCACGGGGATGCGT
>JAEXHR010000119.1 GCA_023449855.1 Pseudomonadota bacterium
CCGTCAACCAGATCGTTCATAGCTCCAATAAACGGCTGGAGCATGACCTGGCGATGTGCGTCAAATACAAGGTTCCCGTCGTCATCTCTTCGCTCGGCGCGTTGCCCGAGGTGAACGACGCCGTGCATTCCTACGGCGGCATCGTTCTGCATGACGTCATCAACAACCGTCATGCCCATTCGGCGATTCGCAAGGGCGCCGACGGCCTGATCGCCGTGGCGGCCGGCGCCGGCGGCCATGCCGGCACGCTGTCACCCTTCGCACTCGTTTCGGAAATCCGCGCGTGGTTTTCCGGCCCGCTCGTGCTGTCCGGTGCCATCGCAACCGGCGGCGCCATCCTGGCGGCGCAGGCGATGGGCGCGGACATGGCTTATGCCGGTTCGCTGTTCATCGCCACCGAAGAAGCCCGGGCGAGCGACGCCTACAAGCAGATGATCGTCGACAGCACGTCGAGCGACATCGTTTATTCCAGCCACTTCACCGGCGTGCACGGCAACTACCTGAAACCATCGATTCGCGCCGCCGGCCTGGATCCGGACGCACTTCCCGACGGCAGCGCCGCAGACATGAACCTCGGAAAGGAAGAAAGCGGCGCCCGGGCATGGCGCGACATATGGGGCTCCGGCCAGGGCATCGCCGCGATCAAATCCGTCGAGCCGGTCTCGACAGTCGTCGACCGTCTGGAACGCGAATACCGGCAGGCCCGCGAACGCCTTCGCCTCTGAACGGCGCACCCTGCCCTGCACCGGAGCACGGCACGGCGCTTGCCAGCAGGCAATTGAACGAAGGATGCAAGTTTTTCGGATATCTCCTCACTCAGCGCTTGAAATCCTCGTTCAATGCCTGTATCAGCCCGCTTGCAGACGGGGTTTGGACCTCCTCCCCGTCACAGGCCGCTTTAGCTCAGTTGGTAGAGCACGTCATTCGTAATGACGGGGTCACGTGTTCGAGTCACGTAAGCGGCACCATTTCCCCGAACTATGCATTTGAATTTATTGCCATATTAGCTTTGCTTCAAAGGCAAAATCCACCCTAATATCCACCTTCCTTTTATCGGTTGCTGTCCTGTGGATAATCGTAAGCGATCAGCTTATGCCGGCGGTTTTGAGGTTCCAGGGCATGAGAGCTTCGATTTCAGATGCGGGCCAGCCCTGAGCGATGCGGGTCAGGGTCTGGGAGAGCCAGTCGAGCGGATCGACATTGTTCATCTTGGCCGTTTATGCCGACCGGCGAACTATGCCGATTAATCAACTTTTTGCCAACGTTTCCGGCACCATAGCGGCCGCCTAGTCGGCATAGCTTAGGGTCTCTCCGTCGCAATTGTCGCGAAGGAGAGGACACATGAACGCAACTGACTATTTGAATCGCAGCGCCCTATACCGGAAGCTGGTCTACGGTCCGTATCGGGAGTTTGCGGGCGTTTACGCCGCCAAAATGTCCAACGAAGGTTTGGGGCGGCAATGCACGTGGCGGTCGCTGAGCCTGTTTCGGGATCTGATGGACTGGCATGTTGGCAATGGACATGCTCCGCAGGATTTGAACGAGGTTCACGCCGACCGCTTTCTTGAGCATCGTTTCAAACACTGGAAGCCCGACTCGGGCGATCGATCGGCGCTCCGCCGCTTGCTTTTGGCGTTACGGGAGAAAGGCTTAATACCAGCCGCGCTTCCGATTCAGCGCAGTGAGCACGAGATGATCGTCGATGTATTCGGGCAATATCTCTCGAATGAGAGAGGGCTCGCCGCCGCGACAGTGGGGAGCCACAAGCTTCTGTCGCTTCGATTTCTCCGGGAGGTGTGTCCTTTCGGCGCAGACGAGTTTGCAGCGCTCACCCCGGAGATCGTTATCGGTTATGTCGAGCGACATGCGCTCGACGGTTCCGCCGACAGTGGCAAAGCCATGTGCGGGGTTGTGCGTGCTTTCCTGCGCTATTTGCATCTGAAGGGCTTCATCTCGACGCCGCTCGCTGACTGTGTGCCGTCCATCCGCCGTTGGCGACTTGCCGGCCTTCCAACATTCCTGCCGCCCGAGAAAGTCCAGAAGGTTCTCGATGCCTGCGATCGGACGACGGCAATGGGTCGTCGGGACTATGCGGTTCTGATGATCCTCGCCAAGCTCGGTTTGCGCGCCAGCGAAGTGGCCACCCTCAATCTTGACGATATCGACTGGCAGTCGGGCACGATCCTCGTACACGGAAAGGGACGACGACAAGCGACTATGCCGCTGCGTCACGACGTCGGAACAGCGATCGTCGCTTATATCCGGCATGGGCGCCCAGCTTCGGCATGTCGGCGAGTCTTCTTGCGAACACTTGCGCCGCATGTGGGCTTTGCCTCCGGCTGCGCCATCACGATGATCGCGAAGCAGGCACTCGAACGGGCAGGCATTGACGGCTATGCCCATCACGGTGCCCATCTTTTCCGCCACAGCCTTGCGACCGACCTTTTGCGGTCGGGCGCCAGCTTTGCCGAGATCGGTCAACTGCTCCGCCATCGAAGCATCGACAGTACAAGAATCTATGCAAAGCTCGATATTGAGAAGCTGCGGGAACTGAGCCTACCCTGGCCGGGAGGTGTCCAATGAGCCGGCTTCGCACCGCGCTTGAGCGCTACATCGGCATGCGCCAAGGGCTGGGATACAAATATGACGGTCCGGCAAAACGATTGTCGGAGTTCGTCGCTTTCATGGAAGCCTGCGGCGCCGAGACCATCACGGCGGACCTGGCAATGGAGTGGGTCACCTCGATGGGCCGGCAGCCGAGTTGGTCAATCCGACTGGCTGATGTGCGCTGCTTTGCCCAGCACCTCAGTCATTTCGATCCTTTGACGGAAGTGCCACCGAGCGACGCTGTGGCGCCGGCACGGCGGACAAAACCCTACATCTATAGTGAGGTCGAGATTCAGGCACTTCTGGCGGCAGCACTGTCGTTGCCGCCGGCCAACGCCCTGCGGCGCTGGACATATCACTGCCTGTTCGGGCTGATAGCGGTCGCCGGACTGCGCCATTCCGAAGCGCTCAGCCTGCTCCGGGCCGATGTAGATCTCGACCAGGGCGTCCTCACCATCCGAGAGACAAAGTTTGGCAAGTCACGGCTGGTGCCGCTGCATGCCACGACAATTGCTGTCCTTTCAGGCTATGCCGCCCGACGCGATGCACACCTTGGTACACCGCGCAGTCCCTACTTCTTCGTCGCCGAACAGGGCGGCAGATTGCTGCATCAATACGTGCACCGCGTGTTCTGGCGACTATCCCGGCAAATCGGATTACGGCAGGAGGGGAATCGCGATGGCCCACGGATTCATGATCTTCGTCACCGTTTCGCTGTCCAGACCCTGATCAACTGGCATCGCGCCGGCGAAGATGTGGAACGCGAGCTGCCGGTTCTCTCGACCTTCCTCGGCCATGCCAATGTTCGCGACACCTATTGGTACCTGTCCGCCACGCCGGAACTGATGAACCATGCCGTACGGCGATTGGATAAGCGCTGGGAGGTTCGGTCATGAGACGCACGAACGACCTGGCGGTGCTGATCGAGCGGTGGTTTACGGATCGGCTCATGAAGCATCGAGGTGTAAGTTCCAACACCATTGCCTCCTATCGCGACACCTTCAGGCTCCTGTTTGCGTTCGCACAGACGCGCCTTGGGAGATCCCCTTCGCAGTTGGCGTTGCGGGATTTGGACGCTCCCTTCATCGGCGCATTCCTGGAGGATCTTGAGACGAAGAGAGCCACCTCGGTGAGGACCCGGAACCTCCGCCTCACGGCCATCCGATCTTTCTTCAGATACGCGTCGTTCGAGGAGCCGGCACATAGCGCCCACATTCAGCGGGTGCTCGCGATCCCAAGCAAGCGGTGTGACAAACGACAGCTTCAGTTTCTCACCAGGCCCGAGATTGAAGCGATCCTGGACTGCGCGGATCGAAGCACGTGGTTGGGACGTCGCGATTACACTCTGCTATTGCTCGCCGCGCAAACGGGGTTACGGGTTTCGGAGATCATCGACCTTGACCGGGACTCGGTAGTGCTCGGCCGCGGTGCGCATGTGCAATGCGTTGGCAAGGGCCGCAAAGAGCGAAGTACGCCGCTCACAAAGGTTGCACAGCAGGCTCTTCGTCACTGGCTCGAGGAGCCTAGAAAGCGAAGCGCAACGGCTCTCTTTCCGAACATGCACGGTGGCAAACTCAGCGCCGACGGCGTGCAGGCACTACTGAACAAATATGTCATCAAAGCACGCGAGTACTGCGTCTCCCTTCGGTCAAAACGGGTGTCGCCCCATGTCTTGCGGCACAGCGCTGCCATGGAACTGCTACATGCAGGCGTCGATTGCTCAGTTATTGCCCTGTGGCTGGGCCATGAGGCGATGGAAACGACGCTGACCTATCTTCATGCACATCTTGAACTGAAGGAATCCGCACTCGCAAAGCTGAAGCCGTACGAACGCGCTAAGGCCGAGCGATTTCGACCGAACGACCGGCTTCTGGAATTCCTGAACACCCTCTGAGCATGAGAACTATGCCGAGTGCCAAACAACGGCGACCCGCCAAACTGGCTGGGAACGCACGGTTTGCCGTCCCTGTCAGAAGACGCACTCGGCATAGTTCGCCGGTCGGCATAAAC
>JAEXHR010000142.1 GCA_023449855.1 Pseudomonadota bacterium
GCGTAGGATGGGTAGAGCGCAGGCGCATGGCGCCGGAGCGAAACCCATCGGCGGAGCTTGCCGCAGGCAACGGATGATGGGTTTCGCTTCGCTCTACCCATCCTACAGGCTACGCTCCCGGTGTTCTTTGACCTGCCGGAGCCTTCATGTCGCAATCCATCGATTACTATTTCTCGTTGCCGTCGCCCTGGGCCTATATCGGCCACAAGCCCTTCATGGAGCTCGTGAAAACCTACAATCTGGACGTCAATTACAAGCCGGTTTTCCTGGGCGAGCTGTTCGCCGAGACGGGCGGCCTGCCGCTCGGCAAGCGGCATCCGGTGCGGCAGCGCTATCGCATGCTCGAGCTGCAACGCTGGCGCGAAAAGCGCGGGCTGGACTTCAAGCTGCAGCCGAAGAACTGGCCGTTCGACTGCAAGGTCGCCGATGGTCTGGTGATCGCCATTCTGGAAGCGGGGCACGATCCCGACGCCTTCATGCGCCGCGCCTATGCGGCGGTGTGGGAGACGGAGGAGAATCTCGCCGATAATGCCGTGCTGGTGCGGCTTGCGGACGAAGTGGGGCTTCCCGGCGCACAGCTGGTCGAGCGCGCAGCATCGCCGGAGATCGCGGCGAAGTACGAACAGAACCGGCAGGAAGCGCTGGCGGGGGACGTGTTCGGTTCGCCCGCTTACGTGCTGAACGGCGAGGTGTTCTGGGGGCAGGACCGGATCGAACTGCTCGGCGATGCGTTGAAATCAGGGCGCGCGGCGTACAAGCAGCCGTAAAGAGGGTGTAGAACGTAGGGCGGGTTAGCCGAAGGCGTAACCCGCCGCGGAGCTTGCGCAATGAATTCGGCCGGCGGATTACGCCTTTGGCTCATCCGCCCTACGATCGGGCAACGGAGCATGGCGATGCGAACGACGCATTCAGCATCTCTCTTCTGTGCAATCTCGCTTCTCGGCATCGCCTCCGCCTCCGCGCAGTCGATGCCCGACAGCGAAAACGGCCGCTACACTTTGTCGGCGGTGAAGGACGGCGTGGTGCGGCTCGATACGCGCACCGGCGCCGTCTCGACCTGCACCGACAAGGGCAATGGCTGGGCCTGCTATGCGGTGCCCGATGAACGCGCGGCGCTCGATACCGAAATCGGGCGACTGCAAAAAGAAAATGAGGCGTTGAAGAAGCAGCTCGCAGCACGGGATGGCGCCGCGCCCGGCAAGAACGCCGACGCCTTGCCGAAGCCGAAGAGCAATGGCGAGCGCAAGATCGAAATTCCGCTGCCGAGCGACCGCGACATGGATCAGATGATGAGCACCCTCGAACAAGCGTGGCGGCGGTTGGTGGAAATGGCGGGACGGCTGCAGCGCGATTACGGCGGGAAGATTTAAGCGTTTCATTTGCAGCGACGCTCCCTGGATTGCGCAATCAAAAGGAGCTTCAGATGCCGCGTTTCTATTTCGATCTGATCGACGGCAAGACCGTGTCCGACATGGCCGGACAGGTGTTGCGCGATAAGGATGTCGCAACCCGGGTGGCCGACAAGCTGGCGCGAGACATCTACAAAATCCGGCCGGAACTGCGCGACAAGGACTATGCGATCTCGGTACGCGACGAGGCCGGGGACGAGGTGCATCGCGCCGATGTCGCCGCGTCGGATGCGATGCACGAACGCGACTGACCGGCTATGATGCCACGATGAAAGCTCGATCGATCACGCGTAGCGCGCCCAAGTCCGTCACCGCCGACACGGTGGCCACATCGACCCTGACCGTACAGACGTCGGGGGCCGGTTTCGTCGATCTGACGCGCGAGGCGGCGATATTCCTGACGGAGATTTATGCGCGTGATGGTGCGCTCACACTGTTCACCCGTCACACCTCGGCGTCGCTGACACTTCAGGAGAATGCCGATCCGTCGGTGCTGGTGGATCTCATGACCATTCTCGATCGGCTCGCACCGCAGGATTTCGCCTGGACGCATGACAGCGAGGGCCCGGACGACATGCCGGCGCATGTGCGCACCATGCTGACGGCAACCTCACTGCATGTGCCGGTGCTGGCGGGCCGCATGGCGCTCGGCACCTGGCAGGCGATCTATCTCATCGAGCACCGCGCCCGGCCGCATGCGCGCGAGGTGGTGCTGCAGTTTGTGGGGAAGGCGGGGTGAGGCATTCGTAACCGTAGGGCGGATCAGGCGAAGCCGTAACCCGCCGCGGAGTTTCAACAATGAAATCGGCCGGCGGATTACGCTTCGCTAATCCGCCCTGCGGGTTACGACAAACAAAAAGGCCGCGGATTGCTCCGCGGCCTTTGTTACTTGGATGGTTGCTTCGCTTAGCGCGTGATGTCGACGTCCTTGGTCTCCGGCAGGAAGATCGCGCCGACGACCACTGTGATCGCTGCGAAGATGATCGGGTACCAGAGGCCGGCGTAGATATCGCCGGTGGACGCCACGATGGCGAAGGCTGTCGCCGGGAGCAGGCCGCCGAACCAGCCGTTACCGATGTGATACGGCAGCGACATCGAGGTGTAGCGGATCTTGGTCGGGAACAGTTCGACCAGCATCGCCGCGATCGGGCCGTAGACCATGGTGACGAACAGCACCAGGACGAACAGGAGGCCGATCACCGCCGCAACCTGCGGACGGAAGATGTCGAACGGATGCGCCATCTTCACGATCTGCGCGTCACCCGCCTTCGGATAGCCTGCCGCCTGCACCGCTGCGAGCACCTGCGGATTCGAGGTCTTGGCGTCGACGTAAGGAACGTCCTTGCCGTTGACCACGACCTTGACCGGCGAGCCGGCCGGACCCGAGGAGGTCGAGTACTTCACCGACGACTGGGCGAGATAGGCACGGGCCGTGTCGCAGGGCTTGCTGAAGACGCGGGTACCGACCGGGTTGAACAGATCGCCGCACTGGGCGGGATCCGACACGACCTCGACCTTCACGGTTTCGATCGCCTTTTCCAGCGCCGGATTGGCATTGGTGGTGATCATGCGGAAGATCGGGAAGAAGGTCAGCGCCGCGATCAGGCAGCCTGCCAGGATGATCGGCTTGCGGCCGATCTTGTCGGACAGGACGCCGAACACGATGAAGAAGCCGGTGCCGAGCAGGAGCGACCAGGCGATCAGCAGGTTGGCGGTGTAGCCGTCGACCTTGAGGATCGATTGCATGAAGAACAGTGCGTAGAACTGGCCGGTGTACCAGACCACGCCCTGACCCATCACGCCGCCGAGCAGGGCGATCAGCACCAGCTTGGCGTTGCTCCAGTTGCCGAAGGCTTCGGTGAGCGGCGCCTTCGAGGTCTTGCCCTCTTCCTTCATGCGCTGGAACACCGGCGACTCGTTGAGGCGCAGACGGATCCAGACCGAGATGCCGAGCAGCACGACGGAGACGAGGAACGGAATGCGCCAGCCCCACTTGGCGAATTCGGCCTCGCCGAGGATCGTGCGCGTGAACAGGATCACCAGCAGCGAGAGGAACAGGCCCAGCGTTGCCGTGGTCTGGATGAACGATGTGTAGTAGCCGCGCTTGCCGGGCGGCGAGTGCTCCGCTACGTAAGTCGCCGCACCGCCATATTCGCCGCCGAGCGCGAGGCCCTGGGCGAGACGCAGCGCGATCAGGATGATCGGGGCGGCAATGCCGATGGTGGCGGCATTGGGCAGGATGCCGACGATGAAGGTCGACAGGCCCATGATCAGGATGGTGACGAGGAAGGTGTATTTACGGCCGACGATGTCGCCGACACGGCCGAACACGATGGCGCCGAACGGGCGAACGATGAAGCCGGCGGCGAAAGCGAGCAGCGCGAAAATGTCGCGGGTCGCCTGGTTGAACATCGGCTGGCCGGTGGCGGGATCGATGACGCCGAAGAACTGGGCGCCGATGACGCCGGCGAGCGAGCCGAACAGGTAGAAGTCATACCATTCGAAAACGGTGCCGAGGGAGGAGGCGAAGATGACGAAACGTTCGTCCTTCGTCATCCCCGCGGACTTCGTGGATGTAGCTGCCATGGTAGACATGTGTGAATCGCTCCCCGAATGTGTTGCTGCAAGTCTGTTGCTGCTGGTCTTGTCGACCGTCTCGCTCGCTGCGCTGAACTACGCCAGCCACTGCAGGGAGCGCTGGAACGCACGCTAACATTGCGTGGAAATCGGACCCAATAAGACTTTAGGCATTCGACTTTCGGAGTTCCCTCCGCGGCCTGCTACGTGACGTCGCAGGCC
>JAEXHR010000198.1 GCA_023449855.1 Pseudomonadota bacterium
ATCAGGCCGAGCGCCTCGATGCCGCCGATCACCAGCGCCACGATCACCGACACCGCCGTGATCATCATGTTGTAATAGAGCTTGCGGATCGGCTTCACGAAGGCCCAGCCATAGGCGCGCACCATCAGGATCGAGTCCGTCGCATCTACCAGCGACATGCCCGCGGTGAACAGCGCAGGGAACACCAGAATCGACCACATCGACATGCCCTCGGCGCTCTGCGAGGCGGAAATGCCGAGGATCGCAATCTCCGTCGCGGTGTCGAAGCCGAGGCCGAACAGGATGCCGAGCGGATACATGTGCCAGCTCTTGGTGATGATCCCGAACAGCCTGCGCAGGGCGCGGCCGATGATCCCGCGCTGGGCAAGCACGGCGTTGAGATCCTCTTCGATGAAACGCTCGCCGCGCTTCACCGCGCGGAACACGCGATAGATGGTCACGAGGATGAAGAGATTGGCGATGCCAACGACCAGCAGGAAGAAGGCGGAGACACCGGTGCCGATCAGCCCGCCGACCTCTTTGAAATTGTCGAACCGCTCCTGCAGCGCCGATACCGCCAGCGCCACGAAGATCGACGCCACGATCACCACCGTGGAATGGCCGAGCGAGAAGAACATGCCGACCGAGATCGGCCGCTTGCCCGCCTGCATCAGCTTCCGGGTGATATTGTCGATGGCCGCGATGTGATCCGCATCGAAAGCGTGACGCAGGCCGAACGTATAGGCCAGAACCGCGGTTCCCAGCAGCACCGGCTGATCGCGGAACGCGACAAGCGCCCAGATCCAAGCCAGCACATTTGCCGGAATGAGAATGCCATAAATGGCGATGATGCGCCCGCGCAGATTGTCGGCGCCATCGTTGAAAAGCGTGAGCAGCATGGGGAGAAAACGGTCCGATTGACGCGTCGATTGTCTCAGAGCCGCCGCACTGGCGCAACTGCGGCGATTTCGCTTCAAATTCAGCGCATGCGCCTCAGAAATGGCCGATCGATGTGATCTGCTGTTGGCTGAACGGGCACAGGCAATTATAACGCCTCTCAACGATCGCGCGACGCTTGCCTTTGATGCCCGTGGCGCTGACACCCCAAATTCCAAAACGAAGTTGAATTGATGTCCGCAGACGATAACAAATCCACCAAAGCCGAGCGCGACGCCGCCGAAAAGGCAGTTCTCGACAATATGGCGCGCCTGAAAGCGCTGCGCCTCGCTCGTGAAGCGTCGATGCCGCAGGCAGCGCCGAAGAAGAAGACCGCCGCGAAATCAAACCGGCCATCCTCGTCCGGCAAGGGGTCGACCAGCAAGCCTGCCGAGAAGTCGCCAGCGCTATCGGCTTGGCTTGCCGAGCAGCGAAAGGGTGGTTTCCGAACTTAGCTCGTTGTCGCCACCCGGCTTGACCGGGTGGCCCAATACACGCCGGCCGCAGTGTACTGGATTGCCCGGTCAAGCCGGGCAATGACAGGTCAGAGCGAGATTGCCCCGCCCCGGCGAAATCTGCTTCAATCACCCGCATGACGCGAATGCGGGAGCGCGCGATGACACCACGAACAGGCCAAGGCGAGCCGAAGACCGAGTCCGACAAGCCGGCTCCGCCAAAGAAGCCCGTCGATGACGACGAGGACGACGGCGACATTGCCACGCCGAAGCGCGATCGCGACGACGAGGCGGAGGCCTTCGAACAACGTTAGAGATCGCGGGACGGGTAACGAAAACGGCGCGCCGGTGATGGCGCGCCGTTTTGCGTGAAGACAGCCTGGTCGCTCAGGCGGCCTTCAGGCCGACATCCGGCAGGATCGGGCGTGTGCGCAGCGCCTTGGCCATGATGCCTTCCACTTCAGCCTTCTCATGCGGCAGCAGCGCGAGGCGCGGCGGGCGCGTCAGGGCCGTACCGCGGCCCATGATGTTCTCGCAAAGCTTGATGCACTGGACGAGATCCGGCCGTGCGTCGAGATGCAGCAGCGGCATGAACCATTCATAGATCTTCATCGCCTCGGCATAACGCCCGGCCTTGGCCAGGCGAAACAGCGTCTCGCCTTCGCGCGGGAACGCATTGGACATGCCGGACACCCAGCCGACCGCGCCCATGGCGACGCTTTCGACGATGACGTCATCGAGGCCGGCGAACAGCACGAAGCGGTCGCCCACCATGTTGCGGGTGTCGATGAAGCGGCGGGTGTCGCCCGAGGAGTCCTTGAAGCACACCACGGTCTCCACATCCGCCAGCGTGGCGAGAATGTCCGGTGTGACGTCGTTCTTGTAGATCGGCGGGTTGTTATAGAGCATGACAGGCAGATCGGTCGCCGTCGCCACCGAACGGAAATGCGCGGCGGTCTCAAACGGCTTGGACGAATAGACCAGCGCCGGCATCACCATGATGCCGTCGATGCCGACCCGCGCGGCTTCCTTCGCGGTGTCCACGGCGAAGGCCGTGGTAAATTCGGCGATGCCGCACAGCACCGGCACGCGACCCTTGGCGACCGACTTGGCCGCTTCCATGATCGCGATCTTTTCCTTGCGCTCGAGCGAGGTGTTCTCGCCGACCGAGCCGCAGATGATCAGGCCCGACACACCGTCGCGGATCAGGCCATCGATCACCTTCGCGGTGGAATCGATGTCGAGCGACAGGTCGTCGTGAAACTGGGTGGTGACGGCCGGGAAGACGCCTTCCCAGGAAATGCGGGGACTCATGACAAAACTCCGTGTGATGCCGGCGTGCGATGCACGCCGGCTGATGAAACGATGAGGTGAGAGCTAGGACTTAGATCGTGGCGCCGACCTTGCGCAGTTCGGCAAGCACCGGCGCCTTCGGCAGCCAGAGCTTGTCGAATTCGGCAATGACGGCTTCGGTGTCCTTGACCGCGACCTGACGGACCGGCACCGAGGTGCCCTTGAAATTCTCGATCAGCGCCGGCTCGCCGCTTGCGAGCTCGTCGATCTGCGCATCGAGCGTGGACTTTACCGCCTTGGTGATCAGCTCTTTGTCGGCGGCAGGCAGCGACTGCCAGACGCGGCCCGAGACGACGGCGGCCATCGGCATGAAGACGGCATTCATCTGCAGGATCGACTTCGACACCTTGTCGAAGCGCTGATTCCACGAGAATTCGAGATCGGCTTCCAGACCGTCCACCTGGCCGTTGGACATGGCGTCGAACACCTGCGGCGTCGGGATCGGCGTCGGCGCGGCGCCGAGCGACGAATAGAAATCGCGATAGACCGGTGTCGGGTTGATGCGCAGCTTCATGCCCTTGATGTCGGCGAGCGTGTTGAGATCGCGCACAGAGAACACCGCACGCATGCCGGTGATGCCCCAGCCGAGACCGATGGTGCCGGTCTCCTGCGGCAGCACGTCGAACAGTTTTACCGCCACCGGATGGCGCACGAATTTCGCCACCGCCGGGGTCGAGCGGACGATATAGGGCGCGTTGATCGCAGCGATATGCGGCACGCGCGAGCCGAGCTCGGCGGCCTGGATGAAGCCCATGTCGAGCGCGCCGGTCTGCAGCTGCTGCATCATCGCCGCTTCGTTGCCGAGCTGGCCGGAGTGGAACACCGTCATGGTCAGACGACCCTTGGTCTCTTCCTTGAGCTTGTCGGCAAGCTTCAGCGCGGCCTTGTTCCAGGAATGGCCGTTCGGCGTGATGAGGCCTAGGCGCATTTCCTTGGCCTGCGCCAGCGACAACGACGGGGCGAACACGGATGCAGCGGCGGAAGCTGCGAGGAAGCGACGGCGTGAGATGGTCATGACGAGTGCTCCTTGACGATGTGAATTACTTGATGAGGGCGAGAGACAGTGACGGATAGAGCGAGAGCAGGATGAGAAGGATGCAGGAGATGAAGAAGAACGGCAGCGTCACCATGAACATCTTGCCGGGCTTGGCGCCGGTGACCGCGGCGGCGACGAAGAAGCAGAGCCCGACCGGCGGCGACAGCAGGCCGAGCACGAGATTGATGACGACGACGACGCCGAACTGCCGGGGATCGATATGATAGATCTCGGTGGCGACCGGCAGCAAGATCGGCACCGTCATGATCAGGCCGGGAACGCCGTCGATCACCGTGCCGATCACCAGCAGAATGATGTTACACAGCAGCATGAAGCTGATCGGATCCTTCGCCACCGTCTGGATCCAGGCCGCGGTTTCCTGCGGCACCTTGCCGAAGATGAGAACCCACGAGAATACGGCGGCAGCGGCCACGAGGAACAGCACGATGGCCGAATAGATGCCCGAACGCAGCATCATCTGCGGCAGCTGCGACCACTGGAATTCCTTCGTCCAGTATTTTCCGATCACCGCCGAAGCGACAGCGCCGACTGCGGCGGACTCGGTGGCATTGGCGAGGCCAGAGAGAATCGAGCCAACGATGACGATGGGAATCAGCAGCGTCGGGCAGGTGCGCAGTATGGTCATCACGCGCTGCTTCGGCGTCTGATATTCGGCGCGCGGATAGTTGTGGATGTAACCCATGATGGCGATGATGATGCAGAACATCGCCGTGAGGATCACGCCCGGGATGATGCCCGCGATCAGCATGTCGCTGACCGAGACCTGCGCGAGAACGCTGTAGACGACGAACATCACCGAGGGCGGGATGATGGGGCCGAGCATGCCGCCATAGGCTGTGAGGCCGGCAGCGAAGGTCTTGTCGTAGCCCTTCTTCTCCATCTCCGGCACCATGATCTGGGCCATGATGGCGACCTGCGCGGTCGCCGAGCCGAGAATGGAAGAGATGAACATGTTGGCGAGCACGTTGACGTAAGCGAGACCGCCGCGCAGCGAGCCGATGAAAGCCATGGCCATATCGACGATACGCTGGGTGATTCCGCCGCCATTCATGATCTCGCCGATCAGGATGAACAGCGGGATCGCGATCAGGCCGTAACTATCGACGCCGCCGAACAGCTGCAGCGGATAGGACTGGAACAGGATCGGATTGCCGGACGCAATGATGTAGACGAAGCCGGCAAGGCACAGGCAGAGACCGATCGGCACGCCGACCAGCATGATGATCATGAAAGCTGCAGAGGTAATCATCTCAGTTCACCCCGTCGAGTTCGGACAGCGTGAAGCCTTTGGGCGCGATGCGCGGCACGAGACCGATGTCCTCGAGCAGATTGGCTGTCCCGTGGACGGTCATCGACACCGCGAAGATCGGCAGCGTCAGATACAGCACCCAGGTCGGCCAGTTCAGCGTCTGGGTGCGCTCGGTGTAGAGGAAGTTGAACGTCGCGCCGGCGAACTTTTTGGCGTCGAAGCCGGCGCTGGCGATGCCGACCGGGTCCATCCACAGCACGCAGGTGATGATCAGGCTGACGCCGAACACGATCACCATGCCGGTGGCGATCAGCTTGAACAGCTTCTGGCTTTTCGCCGACAGCCGCTCGGTCATCATGGTGACCGCGAAATCCAGCCGCAGCCGCGTCATCGCTGAGGCGCCGATAAAGGTGAGCCACACCACCGAATAGACCGCGGATTCGTCGATCCAGTAAATCGGGAACTGGGCGTAACGGGTGACGACATTCACCAGGATCAGCGCCGTCAGCAGATACATCAGCCCCATGATGGCCAGCCGCTCGAAGGCAAGCAGACCGCGGGATGCCGCCATCACCATGTGGCGGACCCCCACCTCCGAAGCCGGCGAAATTGTCTGATCACTCATGAATGCTCCCCCGCATGTCACAAAAGTGAGGTGATTTTTCAGATCGTATAATTTATACATTTTGCGAGTCAAACGATTGTCTGCACAAATTGACGGCTTGAAGCGTTTTTGTGCAGCAGCGAAGAGACCGGCAGACCGACACGCCCGCCCAGCAAAAAGGCGAGATATATCAATGAGCTCACCGCTGAAGCATCGCACGCTTTCGGCCATGATCACGGATCAGCTTCGGCAGGCCATTCTCGACGGCACCTATCCCGCGGGCTCGCAGCTGCGCCAGGACGCGCTTGGCGAGGCCTATGGGGTGAGCCGGATTCCGGTCCGCGAGGCGCTGTTCCAGCTCGAGGCCGAAGGCCTGGTGCGGATCGTTCCTCAGAAGGGCGCCATCGTCTCGGAACTGTCGCTCGACGAGATCAATGACGTGTTCGACCTGCGCGTGCTGCTGGAGCCACGCATGCTGGCAGAATCTGCACCGCTCTTTTCTGCTGATGATTTTGCCGTGCTGGATGCCATCCAGAAGCGCTTCGAGGCAGCAATTGCAGATGGCGACCGCAGCGAGTGGGGCCAGATCAACGCCGAATTCCACATGGCGATGTATGTGAATGCGCGGCAGCCGCGCACGCAAAGCATTGTGACCGCGCTGCTACAGACCAGCGATCGCTATACGCGCATGCAGCTCTCAACGGTCGAAGCCATGGGCACGGCAGAGAAAGAGCATGCGGAACTGATCGCGCTGTGCCGCGATCAGAGGATCGACGCGGCCTGCGGGTTTCTCGCGCAGCATATCGAGGCTGTGCGCAGCGACCTGCTGCGTGTGGTCGGCCGCACCATCGCGAAGGATGGCGCGGCCTGATCGCGTTTAGGCGAGTTCCTGCTCGACGAGGCCGGCGAGATAGCTGGCCCCGATCGGCAGCAGATCGTCGTTGAAGTCGTAACCGGGGTTGTGCACGGGCACCCCGCCCTTATCTGCGCCGCGCTGGCCGAAGAAGAGATAGGCGCCGCGATTGCGCTCCAGCATGAACGCAAAATCTTCGCCGGCGAGAACCGGATTACCCTCGCGCTGCACGTCGATCACGCCCGGCACAGCAGCGGCGGCTTGTGCAGCACGCGCGGCTTCTTCAGCCGTATTGATCGTCGGCGGGTAAGCGCGTTTGTAGTCGATCTCGGCGCTGCCACCCTGAGCCTGCGCAGTCAGGGTCACCGACCGCTTGAACAGCTCCTCGACACGATCGCGCACTTCAGGCTTCAGCGTACGCACCGAGCCGCGCAGCTCCACCGTTTCAGGCAGCACGATATTCGAGGTGCCGCCATGGATCTGGCCGATAGAGATGATCGCCGATTCCAGCGCATCGACCTGGCGCGACGGGATCGCGTTGAGCGCATTGATGACCTGCGCCGCCATCGCCACCGTATCGATGCCTTGCTGCGGATGCGCGCCGTGCGACGAGCGGCCGCGCAGCGTGATGGTGAAGTAGTCGATGGCCGCAAGCGCCGTACCGGTCAGCGCCCGCACTGTGCCGAGCGGCAGGTCCGGGCTGTTGTGAATGCCGTAGATGGAATCGCAAGGGAAGCGCTCGAACAGCCCGTCATCCATCATCGCCTTGGCGCCGGCGAGGCCTTCTTCCGCGGGCTGGAAGATCAGATGCACGGTGCCGGCGAAATTGCGCGTCTCGGCGAGATACTTGGCGGCACCGAGCAACATCGTGGTGTGGCCGTCATGGCCGCAGGCATGCATGCGACCGGGATTTTGCGAGCGATGGGCGAAGTCGTTGCCCTCGTCCATCGGAAGCGCGTCCATATCCGCGCGGAGGCCGATCGCGCGGTTGCTGCCAGCGGCGCCATGCTTACCGCGGATCACGCCGACAAGACCAGTCTTGCCGAAACCGCGATGCACCTCGATGCCCCATTCCGCGAGGCGCTTGGCGACGATCTCGCTGGTGCGCTCTTCCTCGAAACCGATTTCGGGATGCGCATGAAAATCACGGCGCCATTCGGTCATTTCGGCATGCAGTTCATCGAGGCGGTTGCGCGGGCTCATGAGGGTCTCACTCGTGTTCGGAATTGAAGCGGCGCGATGCTGCCTCAATCGCGCCCGCAAGGCAAAGCGCAAAGCTGCATCATTCCGCTGAAAAACCGAACGGCACGCTGAGCGTTCTGAAATCGTCGGGCAGCAGTTCACGACCGATAGGAAGTGCCGAGCGCGCGGTACAACGTGGGCGATGGCAGACGCGGCAGGCGACCCCGACCGGCGTCGGCGCATCCGCGCGCGGGCCCGCGCCATCCCGCGTATAGATCAATTGACCCGCATGTTCGGCAGCACAGCCAACCGCAATGGCGCGTTCGATACGCTGGGCACCGAACGAGCCGCCGCCGGCCGTCACCGTGCGTGCGATTGAGAAGAAGCGCTGGCCGTCGGGCAATTCCAGCCACTGCGTCACGATTTCTCGCGGCGTGCGGAATACATTATGCACCGACCAGAGTGGGCATGCGCCACCATGTTTGGCGAAAGGAAAGCCCGCGCCGTCGAGCAGCTTCGAAATATTGCCGGCGGGATCGACGCGGATGAGAAAGAACGGCACCTTCTCGGCGCCCGGCCGCTGGAGCGTGGTGACGCGGTGGGCGCATTGCTCGAAACTCACGCCAAACTGGCGCGCGAGGGCTTCAAGATCATAGCGGCGCGTTTCGGCGGCCCGCGCGAAGGCCGCATAAGGCATCACAATCGCGGCCGCCGCATAGCCTGCCAACGCACGGCGCGCGAGCAATTCCGCGCTTTTGCTGGTGAACTGATTGTCGTCGAGCGCCGCGCCGATCTCGTTGCCGAGCTCGAGATAAGCGAGCTGCTGCGCGAGCTGGAAATTCAAGCTCGCAGTGTCGAGCGAGTCCTCCAGCAGCAATTGCCGGCGATGCAGATCCAGACGCCGCACCGAGCCGAGCATCACATCCGGAGGCATGTAACGCACCGTCAGCTTGTGCCGCGTCTTCAGCCGTTCGATGAGGCCGGCGGTGCCCGACATCGCCTGGGCAAGCCGCTCGGCCGCGTCGTCGAGCGACGCGAAATTATTGCGCCGCGCAGCGAGAAAACGACGGACCTCCGCGACCGGATCGTTGGCGTCGTAGCCACCGCCCTCCTCCGGCGCCGCACCGGGCGCTGCTGGACCGCGGCGTTCGGCGAGCGCCAGCTGCTCCTCGCGATAGGCCGTGTAGAGCCGCAGGAACGCCTCGGCCATGCCGGGATAGCTCACCGCGAGATCGCTGATCTCGAGTTGGGGGATGTCGATGTCCGAAAACATCGGCTCCTTCAGGATCGATTGCAGCCGCGCCGTGGAATCCGCACCGCCATCGCCGGCAAGGTCTGCGAGATCGATTGTGTAGGTCCGCGCCAGCCGCAGCAGCATGTCGGCCGTCATCGGCCGCTGGTTACGCTCCAGTAGCGCCACATAAGGCGCTGAAATTTCCAGATCCGCCGCCATGTCGGCCTGGGTCAGGCCGAGATCGCGCCGCAGCCGCCGCAAACGCGGGCCGATAAAGACCGAACGACCTCCTGAGGGCGCCATATCGCTACCTTCATACCCCACGCACAGCGCGTGAGCGGCCTTGCCGGATGACGCGTCGCGAATTGTTATTGTTTACAACATTACATCTCATACTTGTAAAGTATGACAAGTTTGCCGCGTTCCGTCTAGTCGCCACCGATCCCGCGCTTACAACCGGCGTTAGACATTTCGTCGAACGAGAGGGATCGGAACCATGAACTTCCAACCGCGTGCTATCCACGACCAGATCATCCAGGGTCCACGCCCCTATGCGAGCGAAGTCGAAGCCGCGGCAGCGCTGCTCAAGACTCAGCCGACCTGGAATGGCGTGGGTGCCGAGGCGATCGCCCGCATGCGCCTGCAGAACCGCTTCAAGACCGGCCTCGACATCGCCCGCTACACCGCGGCACAGATGCGCGCCGACATGGCCCGCTATGACAATGACGCGACCAAGTACACCCAGTCGCTCGGCTGCTGGCACGGCTTCATCGCACAGCAGAAGCTGATCTCGGTGAAGAAGCATTTTGGCACCACCGACCGCACCTATCTCTATCTCTCGGGCTGGATGATCGCGGCGCTGCGTTCGGAATTCGGCCCGCTGCCTGATCAGTCCATGCACGAGAAGACCTCGGTGCCGGCGCTGATCGAGGAACTCCACACCTTCCTGCGTCAGGCGGACTCGCGTGAGCTCAACGACACGTTCCGCGCCATCGACGCGGCCCGCAAGGCCGGCGACAAGGCGAAGGAAGAAGAGCTGATCGCCAAGGTCGACAACTTCCAGACCCATGTCGTCCCTGTCATCGCCGACATCGATGCCGGCTTCGGCAATGCGGAAGCGACTTATCTGCTCGCCAAGAAGATGATCGAGGCCGGCGCCTGCGCGCTGCAGATCGAGAACCAGGTCTCGGACGAGAAGCAGTGCGGCCATCAGGACGGCAAGGTGACCGTGCCGCACGAGGTCTTCCTCGCGAAGATCCGCGCCTGTCGCCACGCCTTCCTCGAACTCGGCGTCGAAGACGGCATCGTCGTCACCCGCACCGACTCGCTCGGCGCCGGCCTGACCCAGCAGATCGCCGTCAGCCACAAGCCCGGCGATCTCGGCGACCAGTACAACAGCTTCCTGGATTGCGAGGAAGTCGATGCGTCGAACATCGGCAATGGCGATGTCGTCATCACCCGCAACGGCAAGCTGATGCGCCCGAAGCGCCTGCCGAGCAATCTCTACCAGTTCCGTCCCGGTACCGGTGAGGATCGCGTCGTGCTCGACTGCATCACCTCGCTGCAGAACGGCTCGGACCTTCTCTGGATCGAGACCGAGAAGCCGAATGTCGAGCAGATCGCCAAGATGGTCGATCGCATCCGCGAAGTCGTGCCGAATGCGAAGCTGGCCTACAACAACTCGCCGTCGTTCAACTGGACGCTGAATTTCCGCTGGCAGGTGTTCGACGAGATGAAGGCAGCCGGCAAGGACGTCAGCAAGTATAACCGCGCCGAGCTGATGAAGGCAGAGTATGACGAGACGGAACTGGCGAAGCAGGCCGATGAGCTGATCCGCACCTTCCAGGCGGATTCGGCCAAGCGCGCCGGCATCTTCCATCACCTGATCACGCTGCCGACCTATCACACGGCCGCACTGTCCACCGATAACCTCGCCAAGGAGTATTTCGGCGAGCAGGGCATGCTCGGTTACGTGAAGGGCGTCCAGCGCCAGGAGATCCGCCAGGGCATCGCCTGCGTCAAGCATCAGAACATGGCCGGCTCCGACATCGGCGACGAGCACAAGGAATACTTCGCCGGCGCAGCCGCACTGAAGGCCGGCGGCGAACACAACACGATGAACCAGTTCGGCTAAGGCCGAACGCAACGCCCCGGAGTCCGGTCGGACTTCGGGGCGCTATTTTTTGGATCGACTGCTGCCGCGCGAACCGTCTCGCTGCTGGGCCGCTAGCGAACCGAGGCGCGCCGGCCGATCTGCTTGAGGCGCGAGCGTTCTTCCTCGGTCAGAGCCTGGCTCTGCTCCTCATTCAACGCGCCACTCCCTACCAGTTGAATAACGCTGTTGGTATTGTAGCTGCGACGATCGCGTTGCTGCTGGTCGCGGCGCCTCCGCTCTTCCTCCTCGCCCTGCTTCTCGGTGGCCTGATCGGCCGCGCCTGCGCCGCCATAGCCGAGCACCTCGACGATAATCACTGACGGGCGTTCGTTGCCCTTGTTTTGCGTGGTCTCCTTGACCGCGTCATCGGCGGCCTTGTCCTTGTTGTCTGGCATCCGGACGTCTGGCAGGGCCTCTGCTTTCGGCATCCCCTTCTTCTCGCCATCGACCTTGATGTTCTCGGCATTGAGAACCTGCAGCGCCGCCACCACGAAATTGCCGCTGACGCGGATGCCCGCATCGCCGGCATCGA
>JAEXHR010000211.1 GCA_023449855.1 Pseudomonadota bacterium
ACCCTCCCCCGCAAGCGGGAGAGGGAGTCCATCACCCTCCGCGCACACACAAAAAAACGACGCGCCTCCCGGCGCGCCGCTTCCTCTCATCCTCACCCGCCTCAAATGATCGAGCGATCCACATTGCGCACCTCGCCGGTGCGCGCATCCACATCGACCTGGATCCACTTGCCATAGGCGTCGCGGCCCTCGATCTCCCATTCATCCCCATCGAAGTGCGTGTTCTTCACCTGCACCACGCCGATGCGATATGCGACCTGGATCGCCTGTTCGACGGTGAGCGGCCCGACCGGCATCACCGGCACGGCGACAGCCGCGCGCGGCGCGCGGGGCACATAGACATCGGCCGCCATGGCCGGCACCGCGGCGGCGAGGGCGCCCACAGCCAGCATCGGAAGCAGGGCTTTTCGCAGGGTCTGTTGCATCGGAAATCTCCTTACTGAATTCGCATATCGCCTTCGCCGGCACGGCGAAGCGCACCGCCCACAGCAGCGCTCCGGGAATACGAACGCGGGCGGCGGCAGGGGAGTTCCACAGGGAAATGGGGCGATTTGATGCGGGAAAAGCGGCGCTCCTTGCTTCACCTCCCCCGCCGGGGACACGTCGCCCGGCACAGCCGGGCGGGTGAGGGGGCTTCCCACCATGACCTCCTGCCAATCCCGTGCTATCATCCGCATATGAACCGCCCGCTGGGAGACACCGAGATGACCATTGCCGAGATGGTCTACAGCCAGGTGAAGCAGCTGCCCGAGCCACTGGCGCGGCAGGTGCTGGATTTCGTCGTCAGTTTGCGCGAAGGCCGCGCCGCCGTTGAGTGGCGCGACCTGATGCACGCGCAGGCGAGCGGGCTCAACGCCGTATGGGACAACGCCGAGGACGAAGTCTGGGACCATGTGTGAGCGTGGCGATCTGCTGCTCGTCCCGTTTCCCTTCACCGACCTGTCGGCGACCAAACGTCGTCCCGTCCTCGCCCTGACCAGCGCCGACAGCTATGGCGACTTCATCGCCCTGCCGGTCACCTCGCGCCCGCAAGCCGAGCACGGCCTGCCCATAGCTCCGGCCGACATGGTGAGCGGGCAGCTCCCAGCCCCAAGCTGGATTCGCACCAATCGTATCGTCACGCTGAACCGGACGCTGGTGGTGAAGACGGTCGGCCGAATTTCCGATGCGCTGGTGGCTGCCGCGGTCACACGCTTCTGTGCTTATCTAGGTGTGCGAGATCGCGACTAACGGAGGCTGTTTCGATCTACTCCGCCGCAACCACCGGCGGAAGCGCCACTGTTTCGATGCGCGACAGGTCGAGCTTGCTCGACGCCTGATCGATATCGAACCCGACAACATCGCCATTGGCACCAAGATTGACCACAAGCCCTGCCACGATCTCCCGGCTCTCAGTGCGGGCGCATCCTTGAGTTCGATATAGAGAATATCGGTCTCGGGATAGTAATGTAGCTTCGTGGCGTATCCTTACGGAAGTTGTGGTCAAAGCATGCGTTGTGGACCGTCTCTCCGTCATCCAATGTAATCATGCGAAGATAGCGCAGTCGAGGCTCCACAGCGATTTGGACCGAGCGTCATGTCTGATCCGGCCATCCTCTTGCACTTCTTGTCGCAGTGTCATGGCCAGAACTTGGTATATCGAATAAGGCCCAAGATAAGGTCGTTTGCGGAGTGCCTGTTCATCGAATTGTTAATTTGTCTACAAGTAACGCTCCCGATTTCAAAGTGGTTAGATCTATCA
Organism: Pseudomonadota bacterium; assembly: GCA_023449855.1. Classification (GTDB taxonomy): domain Bacteria; phylum Pseudomonadota; class Alphaproteobacteria; order Rhizobiales; family Xanthobacteraceae; genus Tardiphaga. The sequence continues at coordinate 1,742 of JAEXHR010000211.1, forward strand.
GCAGAACGCACTTACTTTCCTGTCAGAGCCTTCAACTAACGTATAAAAATCAAGGCCTATCTTAAGGAGTAATTTTAATTTACTCTCTCAGAGATTGTTGGAAAGCAAGTTTGGGGGAACGCGTTGGGAGCAGTAGAGGACGTCATAGAGTGGTCAACTTCAAAGTTGAGCCCTTGGCGACAGGACGCGCTAAGAAGGTTCGCGATTAGCGGACTTCTCACGGATCAAGATCAGACAGAGCTGCTAGGTCTTGTAAAGGAAGCGGCAGGGTTTGCAGTCGATCCAAAGCCACCAGCGCCAATAGCGCTCGCAAAAACTCACTTTGCAACTGCAACTGGTGGGGCTGCGATAAAAATCAAAGCCATTCAGAATGTCACAAACGTCAATCGACTAACTTCATCAGCTGAGTTGAAGTTTGCACCGGATGGTCTGACGATAATCTACGGCAGGAATGGAAGCGGTAAGAGCGGCTTCGTGCGCATCTTTAGAACTGCTTGCAGGACACGTTCTGATAATCGTGCCAAGCTAAAAGTGCTATCAGATGTCTATGGGACAAGCTCGGGGCCTCAAGAAGCTGAAATCGTCATTGGGACGACTGCTGGTGATGACACCGTTCCATGGAAGGCGGGTGAAGTTGCCTCGGATTCTCTTTTGCAAGTTGCCGTTTTTGATAGCAGCGCTGCAGATTTGTATGTCGATGGTGGAAATCAGATACAGTTTCTGCCGTTTGGCCTCTCGTTACCGCACAAGCTCAATACTGTCTGTGCCACTTTAAAAGCAACGTTAGAGGCCGAAAGAAGGCTAGTAACGGAAAAGCTCGCTCTCGCTACGATCGAATTCGAGCAGCCACGTGCAACAACTGCGCAGAAATTCTATTCACAGCTATCGGGAGAAACGACAGATTCTGAAATTTCATCTGCCGCAGTTTTCTCCGCCGTAGATCAAGATCGATTGGACGAACTTGTTCGTTTGCTTTCGGCAACAGCAACCTCTTCGACCGATCTAACGGCACTGTCGAATTGGGTAAAAAATTTGGCGAGTGAGTGCAAAGGGCTCGCTTTAAGTTTGGGAGACGTGGAGCTGGAAAGATTGCGCTTGTTGAAACAACAAGCTGTTGATGCTCGCAATGCTGCTGCCCTGGATGCGGGCGCGATGTTCTCTGGGGAACCCTTACCTGGCGTAGGAAGTGAGACGTGGCGCCGTCTCTGGGTGGCTGCCCGAGACTATTCTATCACAGAGGCTTACCCGTCGCGCGAGTTTCCAGTTTTGAATTCCAGTGATGTCATAGAAAATTGCGTGCTTTGTCACCAACCATTGAGTGAGGCTGCCTCCGATAGATCGAAGCGTTTTCAGGCTTACATCGGTGGAGTGCTTGCAGCAGAAGCTGACAAGGCAGAGGCGAAGGTGGCCGAAGCTGCAGCACTGCTGAATACTCCCTCATCCTTGTATTCCAAGGATTGGGATGCTCGAATCGATCAGGTCGCCAAGCGAGATGCTATTCTTGCAGCTGCCGTTTCCGATTTTAAGGGCAATGTGGTTGAACGGCTATCTTATGCTAAAGCGATCCTTATTGGGGGTGAGGATGTATCGCTTAAGATGGCGGTTATGCTATCACCTGATGAAAGACTGGCTGCGTTGTCTCAATTTCTGGCCGAGGAGGCCGAGGCGTTGGCAAGCGCGGATAACGCTTCTCAGCGTGAAATCCTGTTAGGTGAGCAATCGGATCTTGTTGACCGCAAATTGCTGGCTGCATCGCTCAGTACGATTACTGTACGGCGAGACCTATTGACGACAGATGCGTTGTATCAACTCGCTTTGAATGAAGTTCAGACTTCTGGAATAACAAAGAAAGCGAACGACCTTATCGATGTCCATCTGACCAAGGCGGTTATCGATCGATACGAAGTGGAGCGAGGAGCTTTTGATATTAAGCATCTCAAGGTTGGATTGGCCAGAAAGAGTGATCAAACAAAAGCAGCGTTTCAGACTACGCCTGGTACTACACTGACAAAACTGGCGTCAGATATTCTAAGTGAAGGCGAACAGCGAGCTTTGGCATTGGCCGCATTTCTAACCGAGGTAGCGGTGACGGAGGGGAGTGGGCCAATCGTTATCGACGATCCAGTTTCTTCGTTAGATCGCGATAGAGGTAATAAGGTTGCCATGCGCCTCGCTGCAGAGGCGCTGTCACGGCAAGTCATCGTTTTTACTCATGATCTTGTATTCTTTAATGATCTCTGCAGAGAGGCTGACGCGCTAGATATTGACGTTGAGACCATCTCGCTTTTCTCAGACGCCAATGGGGCTGGTAAGATTGATCCCGCTGGAGTCATGTGGAGAGGGCTCAATGTTAAGAAGCGTATCGGGCGACTTCGATCTGACTTTGCACCTAAAAGGAAGCTCCATGGCTCTAGTCCCTCAGACTATGAGGTGGCGATCAAGAATCTTTATGGTCGATTGCGGGACACCTACGAGCGTCTCGTTGAAGAGTATATTTTCTGCGATGTTGTTCGCAGGGGAGTTGACCGTGTTGAAACTCAAAAGCTCCGAATGGTGCATCTTTCCAATGCACTAGCAATTCGCTTCCACGACGGCATGAGCAAAGCCAATACTTACAGCCACGACAATCCTGCTTCCGAGACGGTTAGCGTGCCGAGTCCGGCTGAATTTGAAGCCGATCTCGCTGCATTAGAGGCCTTGATGGAGGACTTGAAGACTGAGAGCGAAGCGATCTCGCTAGCTAGGCCGAGTATGAAGGCGAAATAGTCTAGTTGTTGAAACTCAGATAATTGGCTCTGACGAAGCAAAAAACAAGAACGGCCGGATCTCGCGATCCGGCCGTTCTGCTATTCCGATACGAAGTCACGCCCTCACAGCGCGCCGTCCTTCAGCTCAGGCGGCTCATGCCGCCCTCAAGCCTCAGGCAGCCTTGGCTTCGGCCTGCTTCTTCTCGATGGCGCGCTTGAGCAGCACGGCCTTGGCGGAGAGCTCGCTCTCCTTCGCCGCGATGAGGTAAGCGTCGAAACCACCGCGGTGGTCCACCGACTTCACGGCATTGGCGGAGACGCGCAGGCGCACGCCGCGGCCGAGCGCGTCGGAGATGAAGGTCACGTTGACCAGGTTCGGCAGAAACCGGCGCTTGGTCTTGATGTTCGAATGGCTCACCTTGTGGCCGACCTGCGGGCCCTTCAGTGTCAGTTCACAACGCCGGGACATGGCGAAAATCCTCTGTCATCCCCGCCTCGACCCGGTGGCCCGGCAGGGGTTCAAAAATCACGTCCATTTCAGGAGCCGCGGACGTATAGGGTTTGGAGCTGCAAACGTCAAGACGGAGTCATGAGAATGACATGCGCCTGGAACCGGCCCACCCATAGAGGGACCGCGCTGGCAACGCCGGTTCTATAGCCTGCCTTGGCGGCCGATACCACCGCGAATTGCGGGAAACGGCGCGCGGGCGTTGGAAAGCCGCGCAGTTCCCATCATATAAAGGACGTATTCCGGCCGGACACGAAACATGGCCGCGCGATCTGCACGCACAAGCTGCGGCCCGGCAGACCAGACGTGAGGACAGACGAGACGTGCACGGCCCCGGCCCCCGCAACACAGGATTCCGCACCCGGCTGCCTCTGCGGACGCTGCCTCTGCTCACCATGGCAGGCGCGGCCTTCATCGCGGCGCTGGCCGGCATGGCGGCGCCCGCGCGGGCGCAGGGCAAGCTCGAGGCCAAATATGAAGCCAGCCTGGCCGGCATTCCCGTCGGCAAGGGCACCTGGGCCATCGATATCGGCGAGGATCAATACAGCGCGGCCGCCACCGGCGGCACCGCGGGCCTGCTGAAGGCATTTTCCGGCGGCTCGGGTTTCGGCCAGGCGCAGGGGCGCGTGGTGGCGGGCACGCTGTCGCCGACCAATTACCAGGCCACCACCACCTCGGCGAAGAAGTCCGAGGTGATCAAGATGCTGATCGCCCTCGGCTATGTGAAGGAATATTCCATCGAGCCGGAGCCGTCGGAGGACCCCGAGCGGATCAAGGTCACCGATGCGCATCGCCGCAATGTGATCGATCCGATGACCGGCTCGCTGCTGCGTGTGAACGGCACCGGCGAATTGCTGGCGCCGGATTCCTGCCGCACCGGCACGGCCATCTTCGACGGCCGCATGCGCTATGACATCAAGCTCGACTACAAGCGGATGGAGCAGGTGAAGGCCGAGAAGGGCTATCACGGCCCGGCCATCGTCTGCGCGGTCTACTTCACCCCCATCGCCGGCTATGTGCCGGACCGCGCCGCCATCAAATATCTCGCCGCCCAGCGCAACATGGAAGCCTGGCTGGTGCCCATCGCCGGCACCCGCGTGCTGGTGCCCTATCGCGTCACCATCCCGACCCCGCTCGGCCAGGCGATGCTGGAGGCGACCGAATTCGTGACCACGGCCGCACCGCCGAGGGCGGTGGCGAAGACGAATTAGCGCGCGGACGCGCTGCCACACTGTTGCCGCAAGAAATGCGCGCGATATCCGGCAAAGTCAGCGGTTTCGGCGCGCGGTTCATGGGGCAATCCAGCGGCGGCTGCGGCAGACCAGAGGCAGCGAAGCGTTTTTCTTGCGGCCTGTTGACTCTTCGGCCGATCGGAGTCCGCCTGATCAGGTGTTATGCACACGAATTCACAGGCCTTGTTGCCATGTCACAAACTTGATCTAGTGAGGATATCGGACACGCGCCGCGACATCTTGGGGCTGAAGGGCCTCTCGCAGTGGGGAGTCACCGATTCGGGCCGCTTTCGTTCCGGAGTCGTTCCGATCAGCTGCTTTTTCAGTCTTCGCCTTGACAGAAGGCCACTCGGAAATACCTGAAAAACATGGCCTTTTCGCATTCTCCGTCCGGCTCCGGCCGGGCGCCCGGCGCCGGCGTCACCGCCGTCCTCGGCCCCACCAATACCGGCAAGACCCATCTTGCGATCGAACGGATGCTCGCGCATCCCTCTGGAATCATTGGCCTTCCGCTGCGTCTGCTGGCCCGCGAGGTGTATAACAAGATCCTCGCCAGGGTCGGCCCGGAAGCGGTCGCTCTGGTCACCGGCGAGGAGAAGATCAAACCGGCCAAACCACGATATTGGGTATCCACCGTTGAAGCGATGCCACGAGATCTTGATGTTTCGTTCCTGGCCGTGGACGAAATCCAGATCGCCTCCGACCTCGAACGCGGTCATGTTTTCACCGACCGCATCCTGAATCGCCGCGGCCGCGACGAAACATTGCTGCTCGGCGCCGCCACGATGCGCCCGATCGTCGAGAAATTACTCCCTGGAATCAACGTGGTAACCCGTCCGCGGCTGTCCACGCTGGAATTCGCCGGCGACCGCAAAATCACGCGGCAACCGCGCCGCACCGCCATTGTCGCGTTTTCCGCCGATGAAGTTTACGCCATCGCCGAACTCATCAAGCGCCAGCACGGCGGCGCCGCCGTGGTGCTCGGAAGTCTTTCTCCGCGCACGAGAAATGCCCAGGTCGAGCTGTTTCAGTCCGGCGATGTCGATTACCTCGTCGCCACCGACGCCGTCGGCATGGGCCTCAATCTCGATGTCGATCACGTCGCTTTCGCCAGCGACCGCAAATATGACGGCTACCAGTTCCGCCGCCTCACGCCGTCGGAATTCTCGCAAATCGCCGGCCGCGCCGGCCGCGCCACGCGCAATGGCACCTTCGGCACCACGGGGCGCTGCGAGCCGTTCGAGCCCGAACTCGTCAACCAGCTGCAGAACCACATTTTCGATCCGGTGAAAGTGCTGCAATGGCGCAATTCGAAGCTGGATTTCGCTTCCATTGCAGCACTTCAGGTCTCGCTCGCCGAGCCGCCGCGTCATGAGGCGCTCACGCGCGCGCCGATCGCGGAAGATCTGCGTGTGCTCGATCATGCCGCGCGCGATCATGATGTGCGCGATATCGCGCAGGGCAGGGATGCCGTCGAGAAATTGTGGGACGCCTGCCAGATTCCGGATTACCGCCGCATCGCGCCGGCCGCGCATGCGGAGCTGGTGGTTACCATCTTCAACTTTCTGATGAAGCGCGGCCGTATTCCCGATGCCTGGTTCGGCGCGCAGATCGCGCAGGCCGATCGTACCGATGGCGATATCGATACGTTATCGGGCCGGATTGCGCAGATTCGTACCTGGACCTTTGTGGCAAATCGCCCCGATTGGCTCGCAGATGCCGAACATTGGCAGGGAATCTCCCGTGAATTGGAAAATAAACTGTCAGATGCCCTTCATGAGAGGCTCACAGAGCGTTTCGTTGATCGTCGTACCAGTGTATTGATGCGCCGCTTGCGGGAAAACACGATGCTGAATACTGAAATTGGTAAGACGGGCGAAGTCGTTGTCGAGGGCCACACCATTGGCCGGCTCGATGGTTTTACATTCTTGCCCGATGCGGCCGAGGCCGGCTCCGATGCGAAGGCCTTGCAGGCCGCAGCGCTGAAGGCGCTGGCCGGCGAAATCGATGCGCGCGCGGAGAAACTATCGAATGCGCCGGACGATCAGTTCGTTCTGACGTCGGACGGTACGCTGCGCTGGACCGGCGATGCGGTGGCGAAGCTGGTGGCTGCCGATGACGTGCTGCATCCGCGCCTGCGGATCATCGCTGATGAGCGCCTCACCGGCGCGCCGCGCGATGCCGTGCAGGCCCGTCTCGATCTGTATTTGAAGACGCATATCGAGAAGCTGCTCGCGCCGCTGTTCGAACTATCGAAGGCAGAAGACGTCACCGGCATCGCGCGCGGCATCGCCTTCCAGCTCAACGAAGCGCTCGGTGTGCTCGAGCGGCAGAAGATCGCCGCCGAGATGAAGGATCTCGATCAGCCGTCGCGCGCCGTGCTGCGCAAATACGGCGTGCGCTTCGGCGCCTATCACATCTATTTCCCGAACCTCTTGAAGCCCGCCGCGCGTTCGCTCGCGGCGCTGCTGTGGGCGCTGAAGCAGGACAATGTCGATATGTCGGCGCTGTCCAGCGCGCAGCATCTCGCCGGCTCGGGCCGCACCTCGTTCCCGGTCGACAAGGCGCTCGGCCGCGATGCCTATCGTGTGCTCGGCTATCGCCATGCCGGCGAGCGCGCCGTGCGTGTGGATATTCTCGAACGTCTTGCCGATCTGATCCGTCCTGCGCTGTCGTGGCGCGAGAATTCGCCGGGCGAGAAGCCGGCCGGCGCCTATGACGGCCGCAGCTTCACCGTGACCCAGGCGATGACGTCGCTCACTGGCTCCGCCGGCGAGGATTTCGCGTCGATCCTGCGCGCGCTCGGCTATCGCATGGAGAAGAAGCCGGCACTGCCGCCGGCTCCGCCGAAGCCGCTTGCGGCGACGACGCCGATCGAAGCTGCCACTGCGGATGCGACGGCCGAAGCGCCGACCGAGGCATCTGTGCCCGATGTCGAACAGGCTGACATTGCGTCCGAGACGGCGCCCGCCAGCGATGCGGTTGCAGCCGAGCCGGTCGCGCAGACCGAAGCGACCGAAGTCGTCGAGGCCGCCGCCTCTGTCGAGCAAGCTGCCCCATCGTCTGCGTCGCTGCTGCCGGAAGTATCGCCGGTCGCTAGCGAACCCGTTGTCGAAGCGCCTGCGGAAGCAACGGCCGAGGTTGCGGCTGCTGAGACGGCACCTGTCGAGACCGCGGCTGCCGATGCAGAAGCGCCGGCTGTGGAAGCTGCGACGCCTGCCGAGCCTGAAATGGTCGATGTCTGGCGTCCGGGTGGCCGTTCGGACGAACGCCGCCCGCCGCGTCACGATCGCAATCGTCATCCGCGCCGCGACAACAATGCGGCGCAGGCCGCAGCTCCGGCCGGTCAGGCGGAAGGCGCCACCAATGAAGGCGGTCGCCGCGATCAGCGTGATCGCAATGGCGGTGGTCGTCGCGATCGCGATGGCGATCGTGGCAACAAGGATTTCCGCCGTCCGCGCAGCGATGCACCGGAAGGTGCGCCGAACCGCGAAGCCCGCGGCGATCGCAATGACAAGGGCGGCCGTCCGCCGCGCGATCGTGATCGCGATCAGCGTTTCCAGGGCAAAGGCAAGTTCGGTGGCGACAAGGGCCGCGAGGGCGGTCGCGACCGCGATCGTGGTGGCGCGACGCGTCCGTTCGCATCGAGCGCATCGCCGCGTGATCGTGGCGGCGCCATGGATCCGAATTCGCCGTTCGCCAAGCTCGCTGCCCTCAAGGAGCAGATGGGCAAGGAGTAAGGTTTCTCCCGAGTTCCGTCGCCATCCTTCGAGACGCACGCCTGCGGCGTGCTCCTCAGGATGGGGATGGAGATAGTGGCTCGGGAGTGAATTGGATGGCTGCGCCATACTCAATCCCTCATGGTGAGGAGGCGCGAAGCGCCGTCTCGAACCATGGGATTGGGCGCTCCTGAAGGGGCAGCGAGCAAGGGGCTTCATTGGATCGACAGCGTCTCGACAAATGGCTGTGGCATGCGCGGGTCGTCAAAGCCCGCACCAGTGCCGCTGCGCTGGTCGAGGGCGGTCAGGTCCGCGTCAATGGCGAGCGGCAGAAGTCGCCCGGTCACGGCATCAAGGTCGGCGACGTGATTACCGTCGCCCTGGACCGGGCGGTCCGGGTGATGAAAGTGGAAGGCTTTTCCGAGCGCCGCGGGGATGCAACCGCAGCCCGTGTGCTCTATACGGATTTGCAACACCCGCCGGAGTAGCTATCTGGAGCGTGGCGCCATGGCCAAAGCGGGTTTCGTGGCAAATCCTTCCATATGACGGAAACGCGCCCGGCCAATCCGGCTGCACGGCTTGCAGCAGGGGGGTGGGTGCGCTACGCACACGTCAAAATATCGATCGTTTCCGGAGCTTTGGATGACTTACGTCGTCACCGACAACTGCATCAAGTGCAAGTACACCGACTGCGTCGAGGTGTGCCCCGTGGATTGCTTCTACGAGGGTGAGAACATGCTGGTCATCCATCCGGACGAATGCATCGACTGCGGCGTGTGCGAACCTGAGTGCCCGGCGGACGCGATCAAGCCCGATACGGAAGGCGGGATCGAGAAGTGGCTCCAGATCAATCTGGAACACGCCAAGAAGTGGCCGAACATCACCCAGAAGATCGATGAATTGCCCGAGGCCAAGGAGTTCGACGGCCAGGAAGGCAAGTATGAGAAATACTTTTCGGCCGCGCCCGGCAAGGGTGACTAAGAGCCTCCGATTGGCGCATGATTTGATCCGGAAACCGCGAGGCACTTTTCGGGATCATGCGCCGGAGGGCACCGTTAAGACTTCCCATCGCCCGGTGAGTTGTGGCGACCTGTAGTTTACCCTGACCTTGATTATGACCCAGCGACGGCCGCCAGAGGGCCCCGAGGGGGCATAAATCATTGATTTTTGCGGGAAATGTGCTATTATAGGCACATTCAAGAAGCTGGACCGTGTGGTGCCGCTCGTTTTTGGCCCTGCCGGGTTCCCGTTTAACAAAAATCAAACAGGGGCGTGGCAGTTTCCACGCACAGGCCGTGTCACAGAAAACGCGTAAAAAGAGTATTTCTAAGGCTTCGAAGAAGACAGCTGCGGCGAGCGCAACTGCCAGCAAAGCTGGTGCGAGCAAGCGCAGCATGAGCAAAGGCCCTGCACGGCCCCCTGTCAAGGACACACGGACGACGACCCGCATCACGGCCAAGGTTTCGCCAGTCAAGGCGTCAACGGTCAAGGCTTCAACAGTCAGCGCATCGGCAGGAAAGGCTTCAGCGGCCAAGACTGCGGCAGCAAAGACCGTGGCGGCCAAGGCCCCGACAGCCAAGGCTCCGCCAGCCAAGACCTCTGGTGCCAAGGCCGCTGCGCCAAAGTCCGCCCAGAACAAAAGAAGTGAAATGCCGAACAAGACTGCCAAGCCTTCGACCGAGAAGCCTGCCGCAAAGGCGACCGCTCCCAAGACTGCTGCCGCGAAGCCAGCTGAAAAGCCTGCCGTGAAGCCCGTTGCTGCAAAGCCGGTGGTCGAGAAGGCGCCTGCTGCAAAGTCCGATGCGCCGAAGACCACGGCGTCTGCGATGAAGGCGGCTGCGGCCAAGGAACAGGCGAAGGTCGCTGCGGCTGAGAAGCCGGTGGCTGCGAAGCCGGCGGCTCCGGCCCCGCGCGCCGAGGAGCCGAAAAAGGCGGCGACCCAGCGTCAGGGCTTCAAGACCAATGAATATGTGGTCTATCCGGCCCATGGCGTCGGCCAGATCATGGCGATCGAGGAGCAGGAAATTGCGGGCGCCAAGCTCGAACTGTTCGTCATCAACTTCATGAAGGACAAGATGACGCTGCGCGTTCCGACCGCGAAGGTCGCGAATGTCGGCATGCGCAAGCTGTCCGAACCGGCTCTGGTGAAGAAGGCGTTGGAAACCCTGAAGGGCCGCGCCCGCATCAAGCGCACCATGTGGTCGCGCCGTGCCCAGGAATACGAAGCGAAGATCAATTCGGGCGACATCGTTGCTATCGCCGAAGTGGTCCGCGACCTGTTCCGTTCGGAATCGCAGCCCGAGCAGTCCTATAGCGAACGTCAGCTCTATGAGGCGGCGCTCGATCGTCTGTCGCGCGAAATCGCTGTGGTCCAGCACATCACCGAGACCGAAGCGGTCAAGGAGATCGAAGGCCAGCTCGCCAAGAGCCCGCGTCGCGGCGCCAAGGCGGAAGACAGCGCCGATGCCGGCAATGACGACGGTGACGATGCCGATGGCGATGAGGATGTCGCCGAGGATGAAGCTGCGTAAGCGACGCCATCGCGATCAAGTTCAAAAGCCCGGCCTTTCGGCCGGGCTTTTTTGTCGAGTGCTCTTTGCAAATTTTCTATCTAAAGTAGATTTAATGAAATTGTATCCATTTTGAGTGTGTAAAATGGATGCGCATTTGTGATTGTGAATGTGCAGCTATTGCACTATGTTGAGATCAGGCCCATGGCGAGCGTCAAGGCGTCCCTGAGCAACTGCAAAATTTACATCTATCCGGGGGATCACAATCCGCCGCATTTTCATTTGCGTGGGCCGAACTCCCGGGCGCTCGTCGATATCGCGAATCTTGAAGTCATTGCCGGTCGGGCGTCGAAAAACGATCTGGAGGAGGCGCGAGCCTGGGCCGCCAAGCCGGAGAATTTGGCGCTGCTGATCGGAGAATGGAGACGGCTCAATGAGCGGGAGTGACAGCATCGACAGCGGCGTGGTCCTGCCGCGTATGGCTGACGCACAGCCGCTCCCGGGGTTCGTGCTCCGCGTGACCTGGAGCGACGGGCGTCGTGCCGGTCGGGAGGATGCAGTGGATCTGCGGCCTGTCATCGACAGCTACAAGATTTTTCGCCCGCTCCGGGACGAAGCTTTCTTTCTGACGGGCCAACTCGGCGATGACGGTGAGGCGGTGATATGGTCCGGAGACGATCTGGAGATCTCCGCCGACATGGTGTTGTCGCTTGCGGAAGAAGCGATGGCCCCTTCGGACTTTGCCGATTTTCTGGTCCGTAACGAACTCACGCAGCAAGCCGCTGCATCGCTGCTCGGACGAAGCCGTCGTCAGATCGCAAACTACATAGCGACGGGTCCGATTCCACGCATCGTCGCGCTTGCTTGCTATGGCTATGAGGCGCGGAAACGGGATGTATCGATTGCGCGACAGTTACAGAGTGCTGCGAGTTCGATGAAAGAGCCTGAGAGCCGTTCAGCAAAGCGGGCGTAGCCGAAACGGTTCAATCCACCACGATCTTCACGCGATCACGCGGCTTCACCTGGGCGTTCGCTTCCAGTCCATTCATCACGCGGAAGCGCTCAAGCGGGCGATCGATCCCGCTCATGCGATGCGACAGCGACTCCACGGTGTCGCCGGGCTGCACATTGATGACCTTGATGCGCAGCGGCCGTGCGGCCTGGATTTCCGCCAGCGTCAGGCGGCGGAACGAGTTGACGGTCTCGCGCGCATTGCGCTCGCTCTCACTGGTCTTCTGCTTGGCGGCGAAGATGAAGCGATAGACGTCGCTGCCGAAGCGCAGCGCATAGACGCGGAACTGCCACTGGTCGCCGCGGGCAAGCGCCGTGGCAGCGGGGAAGCCGTTGATGGTGACTTCCTCGGTGGTGGCCTTGTCGACATTCTCCATCCAGCCGGAATTGAGATAGTCGCCGAGCGATTGCTCGGATGGCACGCGCACCACGTCGAAGCGCATGGCCTGATTGCCGCCCTCGCGCACGCCGATCACCGCCTGCGCGGTGTTGTCGAGCGTGAAGGCGTCCGGCGCCTGGAACGTGAAGCCGAGCTTGGGGTGCAGGAAGCGACGGCCGCGGACGAAGCCTTCGCTCGGATCCTCGCCGTAAACGATGCCATCGATAGCGGCGAGATAGGTCTCGCGGTCGCGCTCGCCATTGCCGCCCGACGGGGAGGCGTATTGCCTCGCATTGGCCTGCGCATTCTGGACGCGTTCAGGCGTCGCCGGATGCGACGACAGGAAATCCTGCGCCCGCGGATCGAGCGGGGTGCGGCTGGCTTTCAGCGCAGCGTTGCGCTCCATCGCGGAGAGGAAGCGCGAAGCGCCGAACGGATCGAAATGCGCACGGGCGGAGATGCCGACGCCGATGCCGTCGGCCTCGAACTCCTGCGCCCGCGAGAAGCTCGCCATGGTCAGCTTCGATTTGGCGAGCGCCAGCGCGGTGAGGTCGGGATCGTTGGTCCCCATGTCGGAGACGACGCGGGTGACGACGGCAGCCTGACGCGCCTGTTCCTCGCGGATCGAGGCGTGCTTGGCGAGCACATGCGCCATTTCATGCGACAGGACCGAGGCCAGCTCGGATGTGTCGCTCGCGAGCGCAACGAGGCCGCGGGTGACATAGAGCTGGCCGGTCGGCAGCGCGAAGGCATTCACCGCGCCGGAATTCAGGATGGTGACCTTGTAGGCGAGGTCCGGGCGCTCGGAGACGGCCACAAGGCGCTCGACGGTCTTGGAGATCAGCGCTTCCAGCCGCGGATCGTCATAGGAGCCGCCATAGGACGCCAGGATGCGCTCGTGCTCTTTCTCGGCGGCGGGGGTCTGGACGATGGCTGGTTTGGGCGGCTTGGCGGGGGCCGGCGGCTTCACGGCGGCAGACGCGGCCTCGAAGCGGCTGGCGTCGCCGCACGCCGACAGCGAGAGGGCTGCGCATAGCACAACCGGCGCAGCCCAAAGGCGGCGGCTCAAGCTGGTTTGCCGTCCCACACCCGTCACGTTTGCGTCCTGCCTCGGTAGTCTATCCTGGCGGTCCTATTGGTCCCCGACCACCTCGATCTGCCCCACATGGCGCGCCTCGATCCGCGGCCCCCCGCGGTTCTCGACCCATCCACGCACACGAATTCGTCGTCTTTCAAGGGACTTGAGCGTGATACCTGCCCCTGCGAAGGCAGCCATCATGCGCCTTGAAATAGACACGGCAAAGTCCCGTGTCCAGCGACGGCCGAAATTGAGATAGGTCGTGGTTCCGGCTTCCCGGACGGACAAAACGCGCCCTTCGACCACGACGAAACGCCCCAACTGCGGCAGAATATCGCCGGTAATTGCGGCGTTTTTGATGACGCCATCACGGGACCATATTCCCGCTTTGGCCCGCCGGGCTTCCGCCTCGGCAACCGCCAGTTCCGCAGCGCAGGCCCGGTCGGGAACCGTTCCCGAGGCGAGAGCAGCGCCGGCCCGCAGCAATCGGACCTGCAGCGGAGGGCCATCGGTCTCGATGAAAACGAATGCGGACTGCCGACCGTAGCGATCGGGCGTGTCGCTTTCGCCGTGGACAGCAATTTCGACGTTCGGGATCAGGGCCGTGAGCGCGGCCGCGGATAGGGGGGCCGTCGCAGGCTCGATGCCGGTCAGCCGGATCTCGGCGCCGTCGGCCATGCGCAATGTGCGGATGTCGATCGCGTCAGCGATGCGTCCTGTGCCTTGCGGTTCGAACGAACAGGCAGATGCGTATGCGATGGTTGTGGATGTGAGGAGGCCGACAATCGGCGATGCGAGCGTTGCCGTGCATCGTCCCGCATGCGCGATGGCCCTGACAGGCATTGGCCGTCCTGTATGTTGAGACGCAACCCTATGTCGGTGCGATCGTCGCTGTCCATTCCGCTTTGCGGAAACTTCGCTTCTTTCGAGCAATTCTCGCAACGCGATGCATGTCGCAGCGGCTTGCCGCTGTTGTTCCCTTGCTGCATGATCACCGCAACAACAAATGCCGCGCCCAATGCGCGGTGAGGGAGGGACTACGTGAAGACCAAGATACTGCTCTCGGCTGGCCTGCTCGCATCGACCATGATTCTGGCCGCGACATCGGGAGCGATGGCGCAAAACAAGCCGCTCAAGCTCGGCGCGATCCTCGATATGTCCGGCCTCTATGCCGATATCACCGGCCCCGGCAGCGAGGCCGCTGCGAAGATGGCGGCAGAAGATTTCGGCGGCGAGGTGCTCGGCCGCAAGATCGAGATCGTCGCTGCGGATCATCTCAACAAGGCCGACCTCTCGGCGAATATCGCACGCGACATGCTCGACAATCAGGGCGTCGAGGCCATCATCGACGTGGCTGCATCGGCGACGGCGCTGGCTGCGAGCGAGATTGCGCGGGCGCGCAACAAGATCATCATTTTCAACGGTCCGGGCTCGATCCGCCTCAGCAACGAGGCCTGCGGTCCCTACACCGTGCACTATGTTTTCGATACTTACGCGCAAGCCAATGTGACCGGCCTCGCCACCGTCAAGAACGGTCTCGACAGCTGGTTCTTCCTGTCGGCCGATTATGCATTCGGCCAGGAC
>JAEXHR010000224.1 GCA_023449855.1 Pseudomonadota bacterium
ATTAGCCAAGCTAAATCGCCCGGCCGAGTTCAAGATGGAAATTCCGCGGCGGATTACGGCTCCGCCTAATCCGCCCTACAGCCGAGTCAGGTTGAAATTCGCGCCATGCCGGTCCACAAATTCACCCGCCAAAGTGGCCCAGGGAGACGACAATGAAACTCGTTAGATACGGCGCGTTCGGCAGCGAGAAGCCGGGACTGATCGACAAGGCCGGCAAGCTGCGCGACCTCTCCGGCAAGATCGCCGATCTCGCCGACGATGCGTTTTCGCCGGACAATCTCGCCAAGCTGGCCGCCATCGACCCCGCCTCGCTCCCTGAAGTGTCCGGCAATCCGCGTATCGGTTCACCGGTCGGCGGCAAGCCGAAATTCATTGCCATCGGCCTGAACTATGCGGACCATGCGGCGGAATCCAACATGCCGATTCCGTCCGAGCCCATCGTCTTCATGAAGGCGCTCAACTCGCTGTGCGGCCCGAATGACGATGTCGAGAAGCCGCGCGGCTCGACCAAGCTCGACTGGGAAGTCGAGCTCGCGATCATCATCGGCAGCAAGGCGAAATATGTGTCGGAGGCCGACGCGCTGAATTATGTCGCCGGCTATGCCGTCTGCAACGACGTCTCCGAACGCTTCTTCCAGATCGAGCGCGGTGGCCAATGGACCAAGGGTAAGTCGCACGACACGTTTGGCCCGCTCGGCCCGTTTGTGGCCACCAAGGACGAGATCGCCGACGTGCACAAGCTCAGCATGTGGCTCGACGTCAACGGCAAGCGCTGCCAGACCGGCTCGACGGCGACCATGATCTTCAACGTGCCGCAGATCGTCTCCTATCTGTCCGGCATGATGACCCTGATGCCCGGTGACATCATCACCACGGGTACCCCGCCCGGCGTCGGCCTCGGCATGAAGCCGCCGAAATTCCTCGAAGTCGGCGACGTCATGACCCTCGGCATCGAAGGCCTCGGCGAGCAGAAGCAGAAAGTCGTGGCGGCTTAGTACTCAGCCAGCCCCACGCGTCATTGCCAGCACAGCGAAGCAATCCGGTTCTTCTTTTGGGTTCTGGATTGCTTCGTCGCGATGCTAAGGGGAAAGCCAAAAGCTTTCCCTGACCTCGCAATGACGATGGATAGAACCAAGTAAAGGACTCTCCCAATGAAACTGACTTTCTCCCAGGGCTCGCCCTTCGCACGCAAGGTACGCATCGCGGCGATCGAACTCGGACTGATCGACAAGATCGAGCTCGTGCCTGCCACTGTCGCGCCGACGCAGAAGAACGAAGCCTATGCGCATGACATCAGCCCGGTGCGCAAACTGCCGGCGCTGATCCTCGACAATGGCCAGGTGATCGTCGACAGCTACAACATCACCGAATATCTCGACGAACTCGCCGGCGGCGGAAAGCTCATCCCGGCCTCGGGCGCGGCGCGCTGGAAGGTGAAGAGCGAGCACACCGTCATCCAGAGCATGACCGACGCGATGCTGCTGTGCCGCTACGAGAGCGGCGTCCGGCCGAAGGAATTCTTCTGGCAGGCCTGGTATGACGATCAGTGGGATCGCGCGTGGGAAGGCCTGACGCAGTTCGAGAATCATCCGGACATTCTCACCCGGCCGATGGACGCGGCGCAGATCGCACTGGTGTGCGTCCTCGGCTATGCCGACTTCCGTTTCCCGGATTGCGGGTGGCGCAAGGCGTTTCCGAAGCTCGATGCGTTCCACGAACGCATGCTGCAGCGGGAGTCGGTGAAGATTTCGGCGCCGCCCAAGGCCTGAGCGGACTCGTTCTTTCTAGAGCATGGTCTTGTCCGAAAACCGGACGCCATTTTTCGGGATCATGTTTTAGTCAAACAGCGAGGGCGTGTGATTCACATACGCGCCCTCGATGGCCAGCATCTTCAGCTTGGTCTCGACGCCGCCATTGGCTGAAAATCCGCCCGGCTTGCCACCCGCAGCCAGCACGCGATGGCACGGCACAATGATCGGGCACGGATTCTGGCCCATCGCCTGACCGACATTGCGGGACAGTTCCACGCCGCCAAGGCGTTTCGCGATATCGCCGTAAGTCATTGTCTTCCCCGGCGGAATCGCGCGGGCGATGGCATAGACCTCGCGGTTGAAATCGGGACTCTCCGACAGATCGAGATCGATATCGGCGAGGTCGACCGGTTTGCCGTCCATCAGCGCGATCATCCGATCGATCGCCACCTGCACATCCGCCGGCGGCACGGCTTCGTTGAGCGCCTGATATCGCTGCTTCAACCGTCCACGCGTTTGGGCCTCGCTGGGCAGCGGCAGCTGCACGCCGACGATTCCGCTCGCGGCCCATGCAATGCCGCAGCGGCCGATGGCGGTGTCGAACAACGCAAAATGGATGTCGGCCATGACGGCCTCCTCACATCGATTGATCCATCAATGTGCTCCGTAAGCGGCCGCTCCGCCACCCGTTTTCGGAGATTCAGCCCTGCTCCCGCGAGGGCATCGCCGCCGCCTTGTGGATGAAAGCCTGGCCCAGCGTATCGAGAATTTCCTTGGTGGCGACGAACATGAACGGCCCGTCCTCGGTCTCGAAGGCGATGCCGACCACGGACGGATCCGGTGCATAGTCCATCAGGCTATAACCCTTGAGCGGCAGAGCGGGGCGGTCTTGAGGCTTGCTGGACATGTCGATCTTCCGGATCCGAGAAACGATGACTCCGGCTTAGACAACATTGGCGGGCAGGCCAAGCGTGAACTTGGGCGGCTCTGGCCGCCATCACGCAAAACGGCGCCGCATCGCTGCGGCGCCGTGGATGGCTTGCAAGCGCGGACAGCTCACGTTCACTCGTCCTGCATCGCGGCCGTGAGCTTGTCGTAATACTTAGTCACGACGTCGATATTGCCCTTGTTTTCGACCGTCGGCAGCGGCTGCTTCAACGCGCCGTTGAGTTCGTCCAGCGCCGCTTTCTTGTCCTTCGCCGGAATCTTCTTGTCGGCCTGAACGGATGCGATCTGCTGTTTGATCACGGCTTCCGTGCCGACATAGGTCTTTGTCTTCGGATCGAAACCGCCGAGCACCAGCATGATGTTTTCGACGACGTCATTGTACTCGCCGTAGCTCGCAAAGCCGTTCTTCTTTGCGACATCGTCGAGCTGCGCGGTGATCTTGGGATCCGGCTTCGCCGGCGCGTCCTGCGGCAGCTTGTCGGTGATGGCGTCGAGATCCTTCTGCGCACCAAGCACGCCTTCGACCTGTTTGTCGCTGAGCGCGATCTGCTTCAGCGGCTCGGGTGCCGGCGGCTGCGCGGCCGGAGCTGGTGCGGCCTGTTTGGCGGGTGCCTGTTGCATCGCAGCTTGCGCGAGAACCGAGAGGCTCGACGTTGCAGTGAAGCCGATGGCCAGACCTGCAATGGTGGCGGCAACGGCGACGCGGCGAATGATGGAAGTCATGTGGGCTCCTTGTCTGGCGCTTCTCGAAGCGATCGTCGGCCAGGCGGACAGATCATCGCCGACGACATCAGCTTGCGAGATTGCCGATGAATCGTGGCTGAATGATCGCGGCTTCGCGCCGCATCTCCGTTTGCTTGAGG
>JAEXHR010000229.1 GCA_023449855.1 Pseudomonadota bacterium
CGCCTGCCGAGCCGCGCGGCCGCGGCCGGCCGAAGCTCGGCGTCGTCGCCCGCGAGGTGACCTTGCTGCCGCGGCACTGGGACTGGCTCGCCGCCCAGCCCGGCGGCGCTTCGGTCGCCCTGCGAAAACTGGTGGAAGATGCCCGCCGCGCCAATGGCGACCGCGAACGTGCCCGCGCTGCCCGTGATGCCGCCTATTACTTCATGTCCACCATGGCCGGCGATCTGCCGGATTTCGAGGAGGCCTCGCGCGCGCTGTTCGCCGCGGACCGCCGCAAGTTCGGCGAACTGATCGCCGGATGGCCCGTCGATATCCGCGATCATGTGATCAGGCTTGCTTTCACCGATCGCACCTAGCGTCTCGATGCGGCGCGCAACATGGCGCGCCGCCGCTTACTCCCGTTCAGGACTTCTACAATGCCCGCGGAAAAACCTCTGTGGCAGGCCTTTCTCGTCTTCGTCGCCCCGATGATGGCGAGCAACATCCTGCAATCGCTGTTCGGCACTATCAACAATATCTATCTCGGCCAGCTGATCGGCGTGAACGCGCTGGCCGCAGCGTCGGCGGCATTCCCGCTGATGTTCTTCTTCATCGCCTTTGTGATCGGTCTCGGCGCCGGCGCCAGCGTCCTGATCGGCCAGGCCTGGGGGGCCGGACAGCGTGACAAGGTGAAGGAAATCGCTGCCGCGGCGCTACTCGCGACACTGGTGATCGGCGTCGCCGTCTCGGTGCTCGGCGGGCTGTTCACCCGTCCGTTGATGATCGCGCTGGCGACGCCGGCCAATATTCTCGATCAGGCCACGGATTATGCGCGCATCATGATGCTGGGCATGCCGCTGACTTTCGTCTTCCTGCTCTCGACATCGCTGTTGCGCGGTGTCGGCGATACGGTGACGCCGCTGCTTGGCCTTGCGATCTCCACCGTGCTCGGCCTGATCATCACGCCGGCATTGATCCTTCGCTGGACCGGGCTGCCGCCGCTGGGGGTCATCAGCGCAGCTATTGCCTCCGCCATCTCCACCGCCGTGGGCATGACATGGTTCGTGATCCACCTGATCCGCCGCAATCATCCGCTGGCGCCGGACGCCGCCATGCTGCGGCATCTGCGGGTGGACCTGGCATTGCTCGGCCGTATCCTGCGGCTCGGCATTCCTACCGCGATCCAGATCGTCACCATGTCGCTGGCCGAACTGGCGCTGCTCGGTATCGTCAACGGTTTCGGCTCCGATGCCACCGCAGCTTACGGCGCCGTCAACCAGGTGATCGGCTACGCGCAATTTCCGGCCATATCGATTGCGATATCGGCTTCGGTATTCGGTGCACAGGCGATCGGCCGCGGCGATGTCGCGCGGCTCGGTGCCATCGTGCGCACCGCCTTGCTGCTGAATCTCGTGCTGACCGGCGGGCTGGTGGCGCTGATCTATCTGTTCTCGCGCAGCGTGATGGGCTTCTTTATCACCGATACCGCCGTTCTCGACCTGTCGCAGCATCTCCTGCATATCGTGCTGTGGAGCAGCGTCGTGTTCGGCATGGCCGGCATCTTCTCCGGCACCATGCGGGCATCGGGCACCGTCTTCGTGCCAACGCTGCTGTCCGTACTGGCGATCGCTCTGATCGAAGTCCCGAGCGCCATCGTGCTGAGTCGGCATTTCGGCGTCACTGGCGTCTGGTATGCTTGGCCGATCACCTTCTGCACCATGCTCCTGTTGCAGGCGAGCTATTACCGATTCGTCTGGCGCAAGAAGACCATCACGCGCCTCGTCTGATTGTGTCGCCAGCGATATGACGACCATCATGAAAACGGTGGACACGGCCATGCTGCCGCGCCACACTTGCCTGCAACGATGGTCGCAAAGATCATGACATCCGGGAGAGCCGCTTGGCACACACAGTTCAGTTTCTGTTCGATTTCGGCAGCCCCAACGCTTTTCTGAGCCATGAGGCGATCCCCGCCATCGCGGCACGGACCGGCGCGACATTCGACTATGTGCCCGTGCTACTCGGCGGCATCTTCAAGGCCACCAATAATCGCTCCCCCGCCGAGACCTATGCCGGCGTGAAGAACAAGCGCGAATTCCATCAGCTCGAAACCGAGCGTTTCGTCAAACGCTTCAATGTGAAGCCCTATGTCTGGAATCCGCACTTCCCCGTCAACACGCTGAACCTGATGCGCGCGGCGGTCGCGGCGCAGCTTGAGGGCGTGTTCGAACAATATATCGAGGCCGCCTTCCATCACATGTGGGTGGAGCCGAAAAAGATGGACGATCTCGGCACCGCGATTGCCGCGCTCAATTCCTCCGGCCTCGACGGCGCAAAACTGCTGACGCGCGGGCAGGAGGCCGAGGTGAAGGCGAAGCTGATCGCCAATACGCAGGATGCCGTGGAGCGCGGCGCATTCGGCTCGCCGACCTTCTTTGTCGGCAAGGACATGTTCTTCGGCAAAGAGCAGCTGCGCGAAGTCGAGGAGATGGTCGCGAGCTGATCGCTACGAGGGAGTCTCGCATGACCAAGCGCAACGCCACCGTCGCCGTGATCGGTGCGGGCGATTTCATCGGCGCCGAGATCGCGAAGAAATTTGCTGCCGAGGGTTTCACCGTATTCGCCGGCCGCCGCAATGGCGACAAGCTGACGCCGCTCGTCGCCGAGATCGAGGCCAAGGGCGGCAGCATTCACGCGCGTTCGCTCGACGCGCGCAAGGAGGAGGAAATCACCGCCTTCCTGAATGACGCTGATGCCCATGCGCCGCTCGAGGTCTGCATCTTCAATGTCGGCGCCAATGTGAACTTCCCGATTCTCGACACCACCGAGCGGGTGTTTCGCAAGGTGTGGGAGATGGCGTGCTATTCTGGATTCTTGGCCGGCCGCGAAGCGGCGCGGCTGATGCTGCCGCGCGGGCAGGGCAAGATCTTCTTCACCGGCGCCACCGCCAGCCTGCGCGGCGGCTCCGGCTTCGCCGCTTTCGCCTCGGCCAAATTCGGCCTGCGTGCGGTGGCGCAGGCCATGGCCCGCGAGCTCGGCCCGAAAAACATCCATGTGGCGCATCTGATCATCGACTCCGGGGTCGATACCGAATGGGTGCGGCAGCGCCGGCTGGAATCGCTGGGCCCGAACGCGCTCGACAATCCCGATCTGCTGATGCCGCCTGCCTCGGTCGCCGAATCCTACTGGCAGCTCTACAGCCAACCCCGCAGCGCCTGGACCTTTGAGATGGAAATCCGGCCATTCGGGGAGAAGTGGTGATTTCCTCACCGTCATTGCGAGGTCAACGAAAGTTGGCTTGCCAACTTTCGTCTTAGCGGAGCGACGAAGCAATCCAGCCTTGCACTAATGAAGAACTGGATTGCTTCGCTTCGCTCGCAATGACGGATACTGTTCCCGGACGTTTTGCTCCAAACACGGACTCTTCTCATGCGTATTCTCGTCGTCGGCGCCGGCGCCATTGGGGGTTATTTCGGCGGCAGGCTGCTCCAGGCCGGAAATGACATCACCTTTCTGGTTCGCCCGAAGCGGGCGAGCGAGCTCGCCGGCGCCGGGCTCGTCATCAAGAGCCCGCACGGCGATGCGACGCTGAAAACTCCGCCCACGGTGCAGGCCGATCAATTGGCGGATAAATTCGATGTCGTGTTGCTGAGCTGCAAAGCCTTCGACCTCGACGACGCCATCAAATCCTTCGCGCCGGCTGTCGGCCCGAAGACCACGATCATCCCGCTGCTCAACGGCATGAAACATCTCGACGTGCTGGAGCAGATTTTTGGCGCCGACGCGGTGATGGGCGGACAATGCCAGATCGCCGCAACGCTGAACGACCAGCGCGAAGTGGTGCAGATGACGCCGCTGCAGGTGCTTAGCTTCGGCGAACGCCAGGGCGGGAGCTCCGAACGCGCCAAGGCCATCGACGCCATCATGAAGTCCGGCAATTTCGGCGGCGCCATGTCCGAGACGATCATGCACGACATGTGGGAGAAGTGGGTGTTCCTCGCCAGCATCGCCGGCTCGACCTCGTCGATGCGCGGCGCGATCGGCGACATCCTCGCCGCGCCCGGCGGCCGCGATTTCATTCTCGGCGTGCGCGACGAATGCACCGGGGTGGCAGTCGCCAACGGTTTTGCGCCGCGCCCGGCTTTCGTCGAGCGCACCGAAGCCATGCTCACTGCCGAGGGGTCTAAGGCGACCGCCTCGATGTATCGCGACATCCTGGGCAAATCGGCCATCGAGGCCGACCAGATCGTCGGCGACATGATCGCCCGCGCCGATGCCGCCAAGGTGGCCGTGCCACGGATGCGGATGATCTATACGCATCTGAAGACGTATGAGAATCAGAGGGGATAAACTCCGCCCCTCATGGTGAGGAGCGCGCAACGCGCGCGTCGCGAAACATGAGTTGACCTGGCTCCGTGCGCGCGGCCATCCGTCGAGACGCACGCCAAACGGCGTGCTCCTCAGGATGAGGGGGAGTTCATGTGAAACGCGATCTACAAATGCGCCAGATAGTGCGCCAGCGCCTCGATCTCTTCCTCGCTGAGCGAATAGGAGACCTCGGCCATGGCCGCCATGCCGCCGCCGGCGCGCGCCCCCGATTTATAATCGCGCAGCGCCTTCAGGAGATAGTCCTCGCGCTGGCCGGCAATGCGCGACACTGCCTTGGTGCCGGCATAACTATCCAGATGACATGACGCGCAGTGGCGCCCAGCCGCCGCCTGCTTGCCCTTCGCCGACAGATCGGGATCGTCATCCGCCTTCTTTTCCGGTGGCTGCAGCGACGCGAAGTAAGCGCCGAGATTGCGGATGTCGTTGTTGTCGAGCTGCTCGACGATCGGCTGCATCTGCTCGTTCTTGCGCGTGCCCGCGCGGAAAAAGATGAGCTGCCACTGGATGAACTGATCGGGCTGCGCGGCGAGGGAGGGGGTGTTCTCCATCTGCGAGATACCGTTGTCACCATGACAGCCGCTGCAGAGTTCGGCTTTCTCCTTGCCGGCGGCAATGTCGGCGGCCGAGGCTTGAAAACAACCGATAGTAACTATGCAGAGAGAGGCGAGGAAGGATCGGGATTGCATGTCCGCATTCCAGTTCGCTCATGTCCATGCTCGTCGTTGCGAGGAGCGAAGCGACGAAGCAATCCAATCTTGGCTGGGATAGAACTGGATTGCTTCGCCGCGCTCGCAATGACGTGGAGAGACCAGCAGGCCGACCTCTCGCACAGCATCGCCTCACTTCGCGTAAGAAATCCGGTACACAGCGCCGGCCCAGTCATCCGCGATCAGCAGCGAGCCATCTTTCGCCAGCACCACATCGGCGGGGCGGCCGAGATAACCCTGATCGCCCTCGATCCAGCCGGAAGCGAAAATTTCCTGCTTGGCGTTCTTGCCATCGGGATCGGCGGTCACGCGCTTGATCCATGCGCCCTGATACTTGTGCCGGTTCCAGGAGCCGTGCTCGGCGATGAAGATGTTGTTCTTGTACTCCGCCGGGAACATGTCGCCGGTGTAGAACTTCATGCCGAGCGGAGCCACGTGTGCGCCGAGATTGAGCACTGGCGGCGTGAATTCCGAACACTGGTGTCCCATGGCGAATTTCGGATCCGGCATGTCGCCCTGGTGACAATGCGGATAGCCGAAATGCTCGCCGAGCTTGGTGATCATGTTGAGCTTGTCGCTTGGCAGGTCATCGCTGATCCAGTCGCGCGCATTCTCCGTGAACCAGTATTTTCCGGTGCGTGGATCTACGTCGCCACCGACGCTGTTACGCACGCCGAGCGCAACGATCTCGGCGTTGCCGGTCTTGGGATCGACGCGCCGGATCTGCGACAACGAGGTCGGCGGGATGCCGATATTGAAGGGCGGGCCGAACGGCACGTAGAACCAGCCGTCCTTGTCGGGCGCGAGATATTTCCAGCCATGCGCGGCATAGGAGGGCATGTCGTCATAGACGACCTTGCCGCTACCGAGATTGTCGAGATTGGCTTCCGCATTGTCGTAGCGGATCAGCTTGTCGATATCGATCACATAGAGCGCGCCATTCTGGAACGCGATGCCGGTGGGCATTTTCATGCCCTTGAGGACGGTCTTGACCTCTTTCTTGCCGCCCTTGTCGGTGATCGCATAGACATTGCCGATGCCGAACGAACCCACGAAAAGCGTGCCGTTGTCGCCCCAGGCCATCTGCCGCGCGGCCAGCACGCCGGAGGCATAGACCTCGATCTTGAAGCCGGGCGGCAACTTGATCTTCTTCATCATGTCGGCAAGTTCTTTGTCCGACGCACCGGTGGGCGGACCGGATGGCGGCGCGAGACCCTTCTGCGCTTCGGTCTCGTCGCCGAGAAACCAGTCATCGGGCGGATTGGTCCAGAAGTCCTTGGTGTCGGATTTGTAGCTCTTGAGCTTTTGCTGGGCGCTGACCTGGGTGATCCCGACAGTGGCGAGGACCATGGCGCAAGCAATTACGGATCGCGCAACAACGGATCGATTCAGTATCGATTTCATCGCGTTCACTCCCTGTGCAGCGGGTTCTCTGTGATGAGAACTAAGGCTGCTATGTTTTATTGATCGTTCGAGACGAGCTTTATTGGTCTGCTAGGTGAAGTAGACGAGGGGATGCTAGCACAACTATCACAGGGAGGAAGTGCGACCATGCAACAACGCGCGCACGATGCGTGCGCGTTTTGTTAGTTGCGATGCGAGATGTGTAGTAGGGCCGATTGGCCGAAGGCGTAATCCGCCGCCCGAGTGCATGAGACGAACAACCGCGGACTGCGCTTCGCTAGTC
>JAEXHR010000243.1 GCA_023449855.1 Pseudomonadota bacterium
GCGCATATAGTAAGGAGTAACAACGGTGGCCCGGAGGACTCTTCTCAAGCCTCATGATCGACAAGAGCTTTTCGGCATTCCAACTGATGAAGACAGTCTGATCCGTCATTATTCCCTGTCGTCGGCCGATCGGCTGGAAATCGAGGTTCGTCGTCGCGAGCATAACCGGCTCGGCTTTGCGCTGCAGCTCTGCCTGATGCGTTATCCCGGCCGTGCGCTTATCGCCAACGAAGCCCTTCCCATGCCGATGCTCAACCATGTTGCTGAGCAAGTCGGAGCCGATCCAGCGTCATTCGAATTGTATGCTCGCCGCGAAGAAACACGCATGAACCACGCCGCACGCCTGTTGGGCTATCTCGAAATGAGAAGCCCTACAGGCGAGGATCGACGCGCAGCGCTCCTGGCAGCTATCGACACAGCTTCAACGACAGATAAGGGAGCGATGATCGCAAATGCAATCATTGCCACGTATCGGGAGCGCCGGGTTCTGCTGCCGGCAGTGACCATGATCGAGCGCATGGGGTTGGCAGCGCGCGCAATCGCCCGCCGCCGTGCCGAGGCCGCGCTGATCTCGGATCTCGATCCGGACAAGCTCGAAGCCCTCGATGCCCTATTGGCTGTTGATCCTGCAATCGGGCAGACGCGCTTCCATTGGCTGCGTTCCGCTCCCGATGCTCCGGGAGCGGGGAATCTGGTCGGTTTGACGGAGCGTATCATGTTCCTGCGTTCGCTCGGGATCGATCCGCGCTTGCAGGCCCGCATCCCCTCCGGACGATGGGACCAGATGGTCCGGGAAGGTGATGCAGCACCGGCCTGGCTCACCGGCGAATTTGGCGCCAGCCGCCGGCGTGCGACGATCGTGGTGCAGATCATCAAGCTTGGCCAGAAGCTCACCGACGATGCAATGACCATGTTCATCAAACTGATGGGCCGGCTGTTCTCCCAGGCGAACAACCGGAAGAAGCAGCGTCACATGAGCGCCCGCATGGAAACGTCCAAGGCGCTGCGGCTGTTCCTCGATACGATCGTTGCCTTGCAGGCCGCCAATGATGCCGATGAAGATGCGATCGAGACGGTAAACCGGCAAGTCGGCTGGCATCGGCTGCTGCAGATCAAACCCGGCCTTGAGGCGATGGTGGAGAGCGCCAACGCTTCGCCGTTGGTGCTGGCGGCCGAGCAACATGGAAACATCCGCAAGTTCGCCGGCGCGTTCCTTCAGGCATTCACGTTCCGCTCGCGCCGCCGGCACGATCCGCTGCTTGCGGCGGTCGCGACCCTGAAAATGCTTTATGCGGGAGGGCGTCGTATCCTACCGGATCGCGTTCCGGTCGGCCATCTGGGTGCGAACGAAAGAAAACTGGTCTTCGAGGATAGCAAGCCGGATCGGCGGCTTTATGAAATCGCCACCTTCGCTCATCTACGGGACCGGCTGCATTCGCGCGATGTGTGGGTCGAGGGCAGCCGGTCATTCCGGCCGATAGACGAAGATCTCATGCCGAAGCCAACCTTTGTCGCCCTGAAGGACAAAGATCAGCTTGGCCTTGGTGTCCAGACCGACTGCGCTGCCTGGCTCGCGGACGTCCGGGAGATGATGGACGTCAACCTCAAACGGCTGGCCTGGCGAGCCCGTTTCGGCAAGCTCGATGGCGTCAGGATGGAAAACGGCTCGCTGATCGTGACGCCGCTGACCGGCGATGTTCCCGCCGCGGCGGAAGTCATCAATACCGAAATCACGCAGATGTATCCTCTGGTCGAGGTGCCCGATCTTCTGCGGGAAGTGCATGAGTGGACGGGGTTTGCCGACCAGTTCACCCATGTCCGGACGGGAGATGCACCGCAGAACATCGCTGCCATGCTGGCCGGCGTGCTTGCCGATGGCACGAATCTCGGCCCGAAACGCATGGCGGGGGCGTCGAAGGGGATCAGCGCCCACCAGATCGGCTGGATGCGCAGCTTCCATGCCCGCTCCGAAACCTATCGGGCCGCGCAGGCCTGCGTTACCGATGCCCATACGCGCCATCCGCATTCGCAGATCTGGGGCGACGGAACGACAGCCTCATCCGATGGGCAGTTCTTCCGCGCCAGTGACCGGGCCGCTAGGCGCAGCGATATCAACCTGCACTATGGCAGTGAGCCGGGCTCAAAATTCTATAGCGGGCTTTCCGACCAATACGGCTATTACAGCATCCTGCCGATCAGCCCGACCGAAAGCGAGGCCGTCTATGTGCTCGACGGCCTGTTCGACCATGACACGGTTCTGGAGATCGAGGAGCTGTTCACCGATACCGGCGGCGCCAGCGATCATGTTTTTGCGCTGTTCTGCCTGATCGGCAAGCGCTTCGCGCCGCGCCTTCGCAATATCAAGGACCGGAAACTGCACACCTTCGAGAAGGCCGATAGCTATCCGGCGCTGGCAAATCATATCGGCGTGCCGATCAACACCGCCCTCATCATGGAACATTGGGACGAACTCCTGCGCCTTGGCGCGTCGATCACGACGCGCACCGTCGCGCCGTCGGCGATCCTCAAGAAGTTCTCCGCGTCGTCGAAATCCAGCGATCTGGCCAAAGCGTTGCGTGAACTCGGCCGCATCGAGCGCACCCTGTTCATGATCGAGTGGTATTCCAGCCCGGCGCTACGCCGGCGTTGCCACGCCGGGCTCAACAAGGGCGAGGCCGCTCACAAGCTCAAACGCGCCGTCTTTTTCCACGAGCGCGGCGAGATCCGTGATCGCTCCTTTGACAGTCAGGCATTCCGGGCTTCAGGCCTCAACCTGGTGGTCAGCGCTATCGTCCATTGGAACACCGTCTATCTCAGCCGGGCAACGGCTCATCTGCGCCAGCAAGGCCGAATTATCCCCGACGAGTTGCTGAAACACGTCTCGCCCCTCAGTTGGGAGCACATAAATCTCACCGGCATCTATTCCTGGGACACCGAGCAGCAGATGTCCGAGGGCTTCAGGCCTCTGCGGCTTCCCGGAAAAATCCTTCGCGCAGCGTGAATGTTCAGGGTTCGTTCGAGCTTAGCGCAGGATTTTGAACAGACCTTGTTCCGACCCCGACATCGTCGATGCGCCATCTCTTTCCATCGACGACAAAAGGGCAATTCTTGCCGCATGGGCGTCGGATTATTACTCGGTGGAATCCAAACCTGCGCTTCGCCAGATACCAGGGCTCGCCGAGCCGGTTACCATCGACGAAGTGCAGTCGGCGCTGAGGGAGCTCGATCTCCGCTACGAGGCGTAGAGGACGAGGGGCTCTGATCATCGTTTCGCAGGCGAGGGGTAAATCGGCAGCCTTCTGGGTTCTTTGCTCAGTTCTGTGTCGCACAGCACTTGGCTATAGACCGGCAGCCTTGGTCAGGTTGATCCGGAACCTGTCGCGCCGGCGCTGGTAGCGACGGGTCATTTCGGCCGAGGCATGGCCGAGCTGCTTCTGGACATAGCGCTCATCGACCTCGGCTGAAGAAGCCAGGCCGGCGCGCAGCGAATGCCCGGCAAACATTTGGCCGCGCTCCACCTCGGAAAGCTCACCACGCACGCCAGCGGCAAGCGCGGTCCTCTTGACGAGGCGCGCTACCTCCTGATCGTTCAGCCGGTCCGGCGCGACGTCCTTTCCCTTGCCAGTCACACGACGGAAGAGGGGGCCTTTGGCGAGCTTGGCGAAC